>JBGPFV010000159.1:0-6302 GCA_041483535.1 Terriglobia bacterium
CGTCGTCCAGCAAAGTCAGGTGGGCATCACCGTTCACGCCGATCGCGATCTGGCCCGCTGGTTCAGTTCCGAAGTTTCCAGCCTTGAATCCGGACTCAACAAAAATCACCTGAACCTTACCACCGTTGATTTCGACCACGGACGCTCCGGCATCCAGACCGCGACCGGCTTTCAGCAAGGCCAGCCGCGACAAAGTTTCTCGCAAACTAGTTTTTCGCAAACTACGGACTCCCCGTCCGCCGCCCTGTCCGACCCTGCCTCGCCAGAGCCGGACACGGCATCGGAGTCCGCGACCCCCGGCATTCTCCGGTCAGGCTTGCCCGCCGGGCCTGGGGAAACTCGCGTCAACATTCACGTTTAGGAGGACAAACCATGCACGTCTCGCTTCTGCAATCGCTCGCCACCGCCGCTCAAACTGCGTCCACACCGGCTGCCACTTCCGCACCCAATCCCGGGCAGGACTTGACCTCCACCTTCTTGAAGCTGCTGGCTACGCAACTGAAATCCCAGAGCCCGATCAACCCGCTCGACCCCAACGCATTCGTCACCCAACTCACGCAGTTCAGCTCGCTCGGCGAACTGACGCAGATTCAACAGCTCTTGCAAACACTGGTCAACAACACGACACCAGCCCCGGTTACGAGTTCCAGTGGCAAGGTCAGCGCCAATTCGATTTCCACCCCAAATCTAAAATCCAGTTCACTCTAAGGAGCCCGTATGCCGTCGTTCTCAATACCTCTTTCCGGATTGACCGCCAGTTCCGAAGCCCTCTCCACCACCGCCAACAATCTGGCCAACCTCAACACCATCGGTTACAAGGACGAGCAGATCCAGTTTGCCGATCTGTTCTACCAAAATTTCGGCTCGAACGGCGCCGGCGACCCCATTCAGCAGGGGGCGGGCGTCACCGTCAGCTCCAAGCCCTCGAACTTTACCGAGGGCAACATCACCCCTACCGGCGTCTCCACCGATGTCGCGGTCTCGGGCAGTGGCTTCTTCGTGGTGCAGAAAAACGGGGTGCAGAGCTACACGCGCGCCGGCAATTTCGAAGTGGGCACCGACAACCTGCTCGAAACCGCCGCCGGCCAACAAGTCCTCGGATATCCCGCCGTCACTGGCGTCGTCAACACCGGTACTGGACTCACCACCCTTGCGCTCGGAGCCGGCACCGTCAGTCCCGCCACCGTCACCGCCAACGTAAGCCTGACCTCGAACCTCAATGCTACCGCTGCCATTGGGTCCAGCTATTCCACCCAAGCCACCATTTTCGACTCCCTGGGCGGCAGCCATAACATAACCTTCACCTACACCAACCTGGACGCCCTCGCCGTCCCCGCCGTCCCCGGCGTGGCAGCGACAGGCACGCTAACTTCGAGCGGCACTACGCCGAGCGATGGCGACCAGGTCACGATCGGCGGCACGACCTACACCTACAAAACGACCCTCACCGCGAGCACCACGGCAAATCAGGTCCTCATTGGAGCAAACGCTACTGAGGCTCTTGGAAATCTGGTCAATGCCGTCAACAACAACACCCTTGACACCAACGGAACCGGTGGTGGCGCCACCGCCGATTTCGGAACCGCCACCGTCGCCAACGCTTCGGTCACGGCAGCGGACACAACTCCTGGAACCATGATCACTTTGACGGCGAAAGTGGACAGCGGCACCCCGATCGCCACGGCGACTCCTGTGGGGAGCACTTTCACCTGGGGTGGTGGAGATTTAGCCAACGGCGTCACCGCTGTCGCCGGCGTTTCCGCCGTCGTCAACACCTGGGGCTATGCGGTTACGATTCCTGCTGCCGACCTCGGCGGCCTCGCCACCGCTCCCCCCGTCTCACTCGGCAGCGGTACGCTCATTTTCAACGGCGATGGAACCCTCAAAAGCATCACTCCTGTCAATGGCGCGGCCTCTCTTACCAACCCCATCCTCGCAGTACCGCCCAACGGATCGGTTTTCGCCGACGGCGCCAATTCACTTGCCTTCACCTGGCACGTGGTCAACGCCGCCGGCACCGGACTGCTCACTCAGGAGGCTGCCCCCAACAGCACCGCCTCCATTCAACAGGATGGCGCCAGCAGCGGCACCCTGCAGAAGTTCGACATCGGTTCCGACGGCACCATTACGGGATCCTTCAGCAACGGAACGACCGCTATCCTCGGACAGATCGCACTCGCCAGCTTCGGCGATGAGCAGGGCCTTTCCCACGTGGGCAACAACGATTTCACCCCCACCCTCGCCTCCGGTCAGCCCACTATCGGCGGACCGGGAACCGGCGGACTCGGCACCATCTCCGGCGGCGCCCTCGAACAATCCAACGTCGATATCGCCACCGAATTCGCCAACCTCATCATCGCGCAGCGCAGCTACGAAGCCAACGCTCGCGTCGTCACCACGTTCGATCAGGTGGCGCAGGCCACCATCGCCCTGAAACCGTAGAACTCGCAGGGACAACCGCCCTCGGCGGTCCAGCCAGCGCAACTCGGCCAGGGCTGCGGTGAGAATCCGCAGCCCTTCTCTGAGTTTTTTCATGAGAGCGCTCTTAGAAGAGTCTCTGGCGGCAGCTTGCCGTTTGCTGCCGCGCCCGGCCTTGCCTCCAATCGCCTCATTCCACCGCGCTTGCTTCCATCGCCCTTTGGGTGGACTGGATGTGAACCCCGGCACCCGGCTTGCAAACATCGGCAATATGCCGGATGTGCAGGTGAGTCCCGCGCTCGCTCCCGTTCCTAAGAGCGCGGCCAAACATCGTAAGGGCTGGCTGGCCGCCCTGCTCGTACTGGGGCTGGGCGCGGCAGGCGTCCTGGTCTGGTTCAACCGGCAGCCATCGGCCAGCGCCGAAAGCGCTGCGGAATCCACCCTCGCTCTCGAAACTTTTGTCGTCAATCTGACCGGCTCGGGCCCGCGCGCTTACCTGCGGGTCGGAATCACGCTCGGCCTGGCGCGCCAACTCCCCCGCAATCAAGCGGAGGCGGTGCCCACGGCGCTGGTGCGCGACACCATCCTCACCGTGCTCGCCACCGCCCAGCCCGACGAACTGCTCAAGCTGGAAGGCAAGCGCCAGCTGAAAGAAAACCTTCTGAAAGCCCTGCAGGAGCGCGCGCCTCAGATGGCTGTCCAGAATGTCTACTTCACGGAATTTCTGGTGCAGATGTAGAGGGTGCAGATGAACACGGTGCAGATGGAAACGGAGCAAACGTAATGGCCGCCGCCGCACAACCCAAACCCGAAGCTGCCGTTGCCGATCCCATGGCCGAGCGATGGCTGCGGGTCGAGCCGCTTCCGTGCCTGCTCACCATCGAAATCTCCATGCCCGGCTTCACCGTCGCCGACCTGGTTCAGTTGGAGCGCGGACGCATCATTGCCAGCCGCTGGACGGTGGGACAAGACGTTCCCTTGCGCATCAACGGCGCACTCATCGCCTGGAGCGAGTTCGAAGTGGTGCAGAACCGCCTGGCCGTGCGTCTGACGGAGTTGGCTTAGATGGAGAGGGCAGGGATGGAAATCGTCGGGACCCGCACGCCGCCGCACTCGCCGCTCTCCCGCGCTGTCGCGCATACATCGGATTTCGCCGTCGTCGACCGCCTCAAAGACCGCCTCAAAGTTTTCTGGCGCTCCGGCGCTTGGAGATCCGCCGTTTGGAAAACCGCCATCTGGAAAACATGGGTCAAGCGCGCACGAAGCAAGCGCAAGACGCTCGCCGTCCGCGAAACCGCGGCTCTCGGCGACCGCCGCTTCGTCTCCGTGATCCAGTTCGAGCGCCAGCGTTTCCTGGTCGGCTCCAGCCCTTCGTCGGTCACGCTGCTGGCGCAATTACCCGACGAATCCGCCAGCGGCGAGGGCAGCGAAAAAGGAAGCGGAGAAAGAAATTGATACGGACCTTACGAAGCTTCCGCCGCCTCGTCCTTTTGGTCCCCGTCGCGTCCGCGCCGCTCTGGGCGCGGCCGCAGGCGGCGCCCGGCTTTCCTCTGCAAGGTCTGCTGCCCGGCGCTTCCGCCCCCGGCAGCGCCGCGCCCTGGAACATCGTCGTCCTCCTCACCCTGCTCACCCTGATTCCCGCCATCGTGCTCTCGATGACGCCATTTGTGCGTCTGCTCATCGTCTTTCATTTTCTCCGCCAGGCGCTCGGCACGCAGACGGCGCCCAGCAATCAAACCCTCATCGGACTCTCTCTCATCCTCACTTTCTTTCTCATGCAGCCGGTGGGCGCCGCCATCTATACCGACGCCGTCGTTCCTCTCGATGCCGGACACATAACGATGATGGCCGCTCTCGATCGCTCCGTCATTCCCATGCGCCACTTCATGCTTAAGTACGCCCGTGAAAAAGATCTCGCGCTCTTCGTGGAGCTGGCGCATGAGCCTCGTCCCGCCCGCCCGGAGGATCTCGGCATGCGCATCGTCGCGCCCGCCTATCTCCTCAGCGAATTGCAGGCCGGATTTCGTATCGGAGCCGCCCTCTTTCTCCCCTTTCTCGTGATTGACCTGGTAACGGCGGCCATCACCACCTCGGTCGGCATGATGCAACTGCCTCCGGTCATCATCTCCACCCCGCTCAAGATTCTCCTGTTCGTCGTGGTCGACGGATGGAACCTGCTGATCGGTTCCCTGATGCGGAGCTTTTCATGAAAGGCGCTTATGGGAACCGAACAAGTCGTTGCGCTGTTCCGCAACACGCTGCAGATGGCTCTGTTGCTGGGCGCGCCGATCCTCGCGGCCGCAATTCTGGTCAGCCTGCTCATCAACGTCGCGCAGGTGCTCACTTCGTTGCAGGACCAGACTCTCTCCACCGTCCCGCGACTGGCGGCAGTGGCGGCGGCGACGCTGCTGTTTTTTCCGTGGATGTTGCGCAAGCTGATGCTGTTCACCATCGGCCTGTGGGGCGACTTCCATTCCTTGGTGCGATGAGAGTTTTCGTAGAGACGCGGTTTGCCGCGTCTCGCCTCTGCCACGCCGCCGGAGACGGGGCAAGCCCCGTCTCTACACGCGTTGTTCCAAGGTCCACTGCAGGCGCTGCCTGCTGAGGTGATCGTGCTGCAAATGCCGATGGCAATTTCGATAGGGGCTCCGATCGAGCGGACGCTGGCCGCCTGGATGATTGCCGGCGCGCGCGTCACCGGCCTGCTCGTGGTCGCGCCGTTCCTCGGCAGCGCCGCTATCCCCGCCCGCATCAAGATCGGTCTCGCTTTCCTCCTCACCTTGTTTATGGTGCCGCTGGTACCCACGCCCCCGGCTGAGCTTCCCGCTCCCGCGCTGGCCGTGCTTTTGCTCGGCGAATTCGCCATTGGGTTTCTCCTTGGCTTCACCCTCCAACTCATCTTCGAGGCCGGACAACTGGCGGGCCAGGTCTGCGGCGTGCAGATGGGGTATTCGCTCGCCAGCATCATCAATCCCGACAGCCAGGCCGATTCCGCCGTGCTCTCCATTTTCTATGAACTGGTTGTGCTGCTGCTCTTCATTCAGCTCAGCGTCCCCCACTGGCTGCTGCGCGGACTGGCGCGCAGCTTCGAATATCTGCCGCCCGGCCATTTTTCCCTCACCTGGCCGGCCATCCACACGCTGTTCCAATTCGCCGCCAGCATGTGGGTTGCGGGTGTACAGATCGCCGCGCCCGTGCTGGTGGCCAGCTTGTTTGCCGACGTGGCGCTCGGTTTTATCGGGAAAGCTTCGCCGCAATTGCCCGTCCTGTTTGTCGGAATCTCGATCAAGAACCTGCTCGGCCTGGCGCTTTTATGCGGCGCGGTTGCCTTCTGGCCGCGCTTCTTCGACGCCCGCTTCGGAAGAGCCCTGGATGCTTCGGAAAGGATTTTGAAACTTGCGCACTGAGCACCGGCAACTGGGAACTGGCAACTGACCTATGGCACAAGCCAACCAAACCGAACAGGCAACTCCGCGGCGCCGCCAGAAAGCCCGCGAGAAAGGCCAGGTGGCGCGCAGCCGCGATCTGATCGGCGCTGCCTCCGGTATGGCGGCTACTTTCGTGCTGTTTTCCATGATGTCGACCTTTCCCATCGCCTGGCGCGGCTTCCTCCGTGACTGCATCGACGGCGCCGTCTCCGGCAACCTGCGCATGGACGCGCTGCCTCCCTTCCTCACGCACTCCGGAATGTTCCTTGCCGTTGCCGCCGCTCTGGCGATGGGATGGATTGCCGCGCTCTCCTCGGCGCTCGCCCAGGGCGGCCTGGTCTTCGCTCCCACATCGCTCTTGCCCAGCGCCTCGCGCATCAGCCCCGGCGCCAAGCTGAAACAGCTTTTCTCCATCAGCGCGCTCCAGGGACTCATCAAGTCGCTGCTTCCCGCGGC
>JBGPFV010000160.1:0-6288 GCA_041483535.1 Terriglobia bacterium
AACCCAAAATAGCCTTTAGCCGAGCGTGCCGGGTGAATGGCTCGTTTCTCAAGGTGCACGATTCCACGCCAGTGCGTAGCTCGGCATTTCTCGCACTCCTGCGAAGATCGAGGATCGACAACTCGAGGATCGACAACTCTCTGATCGCTGCACCCATTACAATGGCCTTCATGTCCGACGATCTACCGAGCGACGATCTTTTGCGCTACCGCTCCGAGTTCCCCATCCTCGAGCGCACCAACTACATGATCTCCAACTCGCTCGGAGCCATGCCGCGCGCCGTTTACAACGCGCTCCATGCCTACGCCGATGTTTGGGCGACTCGCGGCGTTCGCGCCTGGGAAGAGCGCTGGTGGATGCTCGCCCTTGAAGTCGGCAACGAGCTCGGCGCCCTCATGAACGCGCCCAAGGATTCCGTCTCTCTTCACCAGAATGTCACCACCTGCCAGGCGGTCATCGCATCCTGTTTCGATTTCACCGGCAAGCGTAACAAAGTCGTTTACAGCGACATGAACTTTCCCTCCGTCATGTATTTCTGGGAAGCGCAGCGCCAGTACGGCGCGCAGGTTCATATGGTCACAACTGATGACGGCATCACCGTCCCCACCGATCGACTGCTTGACGCCATCGACGAGCAAACTCTGATCGTTCCGATTTCTCACGTTATTTTTCGCAGCTCCTACGTCAACGACGCCAAAACCATCATCGACAAAGCGCACCGAGTTGGAGCCCATGTCGTCCTCGACACGTTCCAGTCTCTCGGCACCGTCCCCGTTGACATCCAGTCGCTCAACGCCGATTTTGCCTGCGGAGGCGTGCTCAAGTGGCTGTGCGGCGGTCCTGGCGTTGCCTATCTTTACGTTCGCCCCGACCTGGGCAAGAAACTGGAGCCGAAGCTGACCGGGTGGTTCGCGCACGAGAATTCCTTCGCCTTTGCTACCGGACCCATCCGCTACGCCGATCCTCCGTTCCGGTTTATGAACGGAACCACGCACATTCCCGCGATCGAGGCCGCCCGTCCTGGCCTGAGAATTATTCGGGAAGTTGGAGTAGAAAGAATCCGCGAGAAATCCAAACGCCAGACTGCCCGCCTCATCGAGCTCGCCGACCAGCATGGATGGCGCGTCAACACTCCGCGCGATCCCGAGCAACGCGGCGGCACCGTCTCCATCGACATGCCCGACTCCCAACCCGTGAGCCGGGAGCTGCTGGCCCGCGACATTCTCGTAGACTGGCGTCCCCAAGCCGGAGTCCGCTTCTCGCCGCACTTCTATAACACCGATGCGGAAGTAGATGCAGCGATAACGGCGGTGGCCGACATTCTGAAAGCTCGCGCGGTGACCGCATAACGAACAGAGATGAAACTTGGTAGAGACGAGGCTTGCCTCGTCTCTCCCTGTCATTGCGCTCAGTAACCGTTACTTCCGTAAGCCAATCCTGCCTCTTTCCCGTGTCCTTTCTGAATTCTCTTTCTATCCTCTTATCAGATCACTTGAGGCAATCCAGGAAGCGCACCGTGACCGTCTGCCTTTCCCTATTCATCCCGATCAACCAACTCGCGGTTCTTTCGTGTGTCGCGATGGCCGGCGGACTGTATTTTTTCTTTACCGGATTCCGTCTGCTCGCCCGCAAGCGTTTGTTGCTGAGCACTCCCGCCTCCAAGATTCGCAGCGCTGCCCTGGGATTGGTTGAGGTCAACGGCGTGGTGGCCGGTCCTTACACCATGCCGGCGCCCATCACCGGCCAGCCCTGCTTTCTCTACCACACCACCGCCTGGCAGCAGCGCGGGGGCAAGAAAGATGAATGGGAGAAAGTTGCGGACGAAACTTTGCATCTGCCCTTCTTCATCGACGACTCGACCGGCCAATTGCTCATCGAACCTCTCGGCGCCGATCTCGATCTCCACCGTGATTTTCGCGAAGAATATGGCGCGTCGTTTTTTTCATCGCAAGATGACGTTCCACCGCGCGTTAGCGTATTTCTTTCCCGCCACGGAATTGTTCCGGCTCGCCGCCTGCGCATCGAAGAACGGTCGATCAAGCCCGAGGACGCGCTCTTCATTGCCGGAACGCTCACGGAAAATCCTGGCGTGCAGGTGCGGCCGTTTTCGCCATTTGGCGATTCTCCGCGCGACCCCGCGCCCAAAACCTTGGCGGAGCCCCTGCCCGCTCCGCAGGTCATCCAACTCTCGAGTGGCGCGGCTCCTTCCAATACTGGGGAAATGAGCCAGCAGGCAAAAATCGCGGCCGCGCTCACTCGCGCCGGCATCACCAAACCAGAAGCATGGTCCGCCGCCGGAGTTCCGTACGCAGCTGTGGCCGTCGAAGAAAACGCTCCGCCCGCGCCCGTCTCCACCTACGCCAAAGCCCGTCCCAATGGAGACCAGGCCAAGCCATTCAACTTCAATCTCACTCCGCCGGTCGTATTGATGAAAGGCGCGAACCATCCCACGTTCGTGATCTCCTTCCGCAGCCAGAAGGAATTCGTCACCACGCTCGCCTGGAAATCCGCCGCCATGATCTGGGGAGGCGCCGCCATCGCGCTGCTCGGCCTCCATACGCTCTGGGCGCAGATGGAGATGAGCTGGCTGTAGCGACCCGGCACTCTTGGCTCGAAGCTCGCAGCTCTTGGCTCGTAGCTGGGTTTCCCCCGTGCGCCCCTGTGTACCCCGTGGTTAAAAGGTTTTGGAATTCATCACCCAGAAGTACCCCCGGGGATCACAGAGAAGCCCAGAGCGAAGCAAGGTGATAAAAGATGATGAAGAGAACCCATGGGCACTCCAGCCGGTAGCTAAATGCGCAACTCCAACTACGGACCGCTAATTTAGAATGTCCCTTGTGAGCGAACCCGTCCGCATCGGAATTCTCGGCGATTTCAATCCCGAATTCCGTTCCCATCACGCGACCAACGATTCGCTCCAGCACACCGCTCGGAAGCTCCAACTCCAGGTAGAATCGGCGTGGCTTCCCACGCCCTCGCTCGTCGAACCGGGCGCCGACGCCACGCTCGATTCCTTCGATGGCTTGTGGGCCTCGCCGGGCAGCCCCTACAAGAGTTTCGAGGGCATGCTCAAGGGCATCGAGTTCGCCCGCGTCCACGACCGCCCATTCCTCGCCACCTGCGGAGGCTTTCAGTACACGCTCATCGAGTGCGCCCGCAACGTGCTCGGCGTCCAGGACGCCACCACCGCCGAAGAAGACCCGAACGCCAGGAATATCGTGATCTATCCCGTCGCCTGCGCCGTTCCCAACCGAGATCCGAAGGCGCCCAAGCTCTCCGGAAAGATCAATCAGATCCGACTCCGTCCCGGCTCCTATCTCGCGGCGTTCTATGGAAAGGAAACGATCGAGGAAGAATTCTTCTGCAACTACGAATTGAATCCCGAGTTCGAATGGATGGCCATGGAAGCGGGCTTTCCGGTCGTAGCCCGCGGCTCCAAGGAGGAATGCAGGGCCATCGAATCTCCCGCGCACTTGTTTTTCGTCGCGACGTTGTTCCAACCGCAGCTTTCATCCACCGAGGCGAAATCTCATCCGCTGGTCACCGCGTTCGTGCAGCATGTCGCCGATTTCCGCCGCAAACGACTCGACGACTCCATCCTCACCTGACGGGCATACATACCCGCCCGGTCACCCGGCAGCAGGAGCGGCCCGCTCCTAGGTCTCGAAAACCGCGAGACCTGGGGCACCCCCGTCTTCTTCGCTGCTAACAATCGGCACCGGCGTTATACCTGACCGCCGGAAAGAAGTCGGCCACCCGCCAACCCGGTGAAGCGCGGGTTGGTAACAGAACCGGAGCAGTGGCGATGGAGCAGTTTTCGAGATTACTTGCAGGGACAGACCGGGAAGGTCCGGGTGAACGACACTGACGTGATGAAGATGCAGGTAAGAAAACCGGCAGCGTGAGCGGTGTCAGCACCCGCCCCTTGCAAAAACCGCAAGGAGCGGGCCACCCGCCGCCGCCACTCAAGTGCCGTTCAGCTTAAAGGAGCCGAAGAACTTCTGAATGTTCTTACTGTCCCGATTCCTTTCGTTCGTGCTCACAACCTCGAGTACATATAGCCGATCCTTGGACAATATCAGGCGCATGTCAAGGAATCGGTCATCCCGGGCGTGAGCCTCAATCTCCCGACCTAAGCGTCCGTTGACCGTAATCTGCTTCTCGGTAATTAGACTTCCCTGGACGTTCCTGATGCTGTTATCTCGAGCGGAATCCAAGGTATCTACAGCAGGTTGGTTCTGTAAGTTTCGGCCATCTGAGTAAGCGAGGGCGTAATACTTCCCATCCGCTGTGTTTGTTCCAATCGTATGTAGTGTGGTTGTGCCCTCGCCAGTAATCGACAGCTGTCGGTCCTCGACGACTGCCCTACCTGGAAATTCCAGCGAAAACTCCCCATTAGCAGCCCTGAAGGGCTCCCAGCGATAGGGCAACAGGGTCTCATAGTTACCGATCACCCAGCTACCGAAACCTCCAAGCACAGCGAGGATCACTAGTTGAATATGTCCTTTAGTCAGTTTCATGAATCTCCGATTCAAAAAGGTGTTGCCGTCACTTAGGCCAAAGGGAATCAGCCATGCTCCTCTTATCCTTCGTCTTCGTATTTCAAACTCATTTCACTTTTGTTAGTCGCTTGTCCCTTCTTCTGGTGGCGGCTGCTGTTGTTGGCGGGTGGCGCACATCTCCGGCGGGTAAGTATAGCGCGGGTTGTTCTTAATTGTTGGCAGAGAAGAAACCGAGGTTGCCACAATTTTCGCGCCTCTATCTTGACATTCTTGGGCCGTCTGGTAAGCCTTAGGAGACAACCAGCAAGCAGGTCGCCGATGACCGTAACGCTCAACCTAAAGCCCGAAGTCGAGAAAGGCCTCATCGCTCGTGCGCATGAGCGTGGCGTGTCACTGGACGACTACCTCCAGGAGATCGTGACCAGGGAGGCTGGCGTTCCCCCTTCTCCACCGTGCTCGACGAAGGCGGAGAATTTGTCCGACCTGCTGCTCAACTCCCCGTTTGCCGGGGCGAGCCTCAACCTGGAGCGTTCTCGCGACTATCCCCGCCCGACCGTTTGACAGCCTTCGCAAACCTTCCTAGACTGTGACCATGGAAGTGCGTCTTCAGCCCGAAAAGGAAGCCCAGCTAGCCCAAATCGCCGCCCAGCGAGGGCTGAAAACCGACGAACTGGCGCAGCAGGTTCTGAGCCGCTACCTGGAGGACGACACCCGCTTCATCGACGCTGTGAATCTTGGCATAGCGGCCGCCGACCGCGGTGAGTTTGTGGAGCACAACGACGTCGCCGCCAAGGTTCAAAAGATACTGCGGCCGTAATGCGCGTGCGCTGGACCACACCCGCCGCTCAAGACCTTTACAATATCGTTCGCCGCATTCAGCAAGACAACACCGAAGCTGCAGCCAAGGTCGCAAAGACTCTCCTTGATGGTTGTGATGGCCTGGGAAATTTCCCTCGTCGTGGGCGAAAGGGGCGGATTCAGGGAACCCGCGAACTGGTCTTCCCTGACCTGCCCTACATCGCTGTCTATCGCATTCAAGATCAAAGCTTGGAAATCCTGCGCCTCTATCATGGAGCGCAAGACTGGCCCTGAGTTCAAGGTTCTCAAATCCACGGGTGCAGTCGCCCCCTCTTGACCGCACCCTCCCCCCTGTCGTAACCTCGCGTGCGAAATCCAAGCAGTTGTCCGATACCGCAAGTCCGTCGAAATCAAACGCCCCTTTAGGGGCTGCGCGACGAATGAAGACAGCTGCCTTACACGCCCGCGCCGGACCCAAGCAGGCTGTAGAGCAGCACGGCGAGCACGATCAGGGTGAAGGCTACGTACATACGGTCGCGTTCGATGGCGAATCCCACGACGGAGAAGACAACGCGGGCAATGGGAGTGGCGATGAGGAGGAGCAATCCGAGTTGGATTAAGCCTCGGCCCCGCTCTTCGATGACGCTTCGGATGACTCCCGGGATGGTGCGGAGATCGGAGGGTTCGCCGCGAAAGACCCGGTAACTGGCGGGTTCGTGTGCGTGGCGCGCCAGGTAAATGCCCGCTCCGCAGAGAACGACCGCCGCCGAGAGCAGGACTCCGGTGCGCAGCAGGTTGCCGAGGATGAGTTCGATGCGCCGATCTCTCCACGGTTGGGGTTGGAACGGGTGCCCCTTGCTCGCGGTCGCCTGGGCTGCGGGCATCAGATTTTCCCCCAGAGTCCTTTGTAGAGCATCTGCAAGCCCAGCACCAGAATCACTCCGGCAAAGACGACGCGGAGCGATTGGGTTTCCGCTTTCATCAGGAT
>JBGPFV010000161.1:0-6285 GCA_041483535.1 Terriglobia bacterium
AAACGTTTTCCTGATTGCGAATGGCTTGCTCCGAGATCTTCAGCACGCCTTCGAGCAGGCACTTGTGCAATTGCACGACGTCCAGCGATTGCTGGCGCAGGGAAAGGTTTCCGAACCAGCGAGTGCCAATGGCCTTTGGCGAGTGCAGCAGGAATGCGCGTTCGGCGGTGACCGCGAGCAAGGCTGTTCCCGCGTGCCCGGCCTGCCGCAGAATGGCGGTGGCGCGCGCCGCATCGACTCCGGCATCGACCTCTTCGATATTGAAGAATTTCTGGGCCTCGGCCCGAAATTTCGCAGGCGAAAATGATGGCAGGCCGAACACGAGCCGGTGCGTCGGCAGAATGACCAGGCCCGAGCGATCTTTATGTCGGCGATCCATATCCGGGCGATCTTTATCCAGGCGATACATGTCGACGAAGGTCATCATCACCGAGTCGTAAGACGCGGGCAGGCCCGTCCCCGTGTCGGCCGCGGCTCGGCGTTCGTTGGCTCGTCGTTCATCGCGATAGGCCAAGGCAGTCTCATAGCGGTGATGGCCGTCGGCGATGATCAGCTTCTGGTCCCGCATCCGTTCCTGCACCGAGGCGATAATCGAGGCGTCAGGAATCTTCCATACGCGGTGTACCACATCGTACTCGTCGGTGACCTCGATGTCGGCGTCTCTGGCGGCCGCCGAATCGAGCAGGGCATCTACCTTGCCCGCCCCGCTGTACAGCATGAAGATTTGACCGAAGTGGGCTCGATTCGCCCGCAGCAGTTCGAGCCGGTCGGCCTTCGGCTTGGCTAGCGTCTGCTCGTGCCGGAACACGACCCCGGCGGAATATTCCTCGATCCGGCCGAGGGCGATGAAGCCCCGGCGCTCGCCCCGCAGCGGGCTTCCCGGAACGCCTCCCGGGACGTTTCCCGGCATTATGAACGTCTGAGAATAGCGGTAGATCGAAGGCTCGGGATCCCGCCGCAAAACGCCCGTCTGGCGCCAGTTCTGGAAGGACGCTGCCGCCCGGGTATAGACGTTTCCGATCTCTCCGTCCCCGGGGAGGTGTTTTCCGAGAATAATCCTCACCAGGTTATAAGGACTAGCCTGATAGTAGCGTTCCTGCATGGCGGGGGTGATCTTGTCGTAGGGCTGGGTCACAGCCTGCTGGACCGGGACGCGCTCAGGGTCGTAGCGCCAAGCTCGGAACGGAGAGATAATTGCCATAGGGGGAACGCAGAATTGTAGCAGGGACGGTCCCGTCCCGGCCCCCAGCCCGGCATAAAGAGCAGAAGGGGAAAGGGATAGGCAGAGTCAGAAGCCAGTTGCAGTCGGTCGGCCGAATCTTGGAATCGTATACAAAAAAGTGACAACACTTTTTCAGGATTGTGCTAGTATCCGGCTCAGTAGAGATTCTTCTGGCTCGCCTTGTGGGATGCGGGTCGTCTCCCTCCGAGGCGCGGATTCGCGCTGATTGAGTAGGGCCTATGTTGTACGGCAAACAGTTCTCGGCTCGCCTCTTCCTCGCCGTTCTTCTGGTCTTTGGTGTGTGCGGCACCCACCCGTTTTTTGCCCAGAATTTGACCGAGGACGTGCACATTCAGCCCCGCGTCCAGCCGCCGGCTCCGAAAGGGCCCGACCTTGATCCGGCCTTCAAGACCCACACCAAGCCCTACAAAGTAGACGTGGAACTGGTGCTCGTGCCGGTCACCATCACCGATCCCTTAAACCGGCTGGTCACCGGCCTCGACCGCGAGAACTTCAATCTTTTCGAAGGCAAAGACCGGCAGGAGATCAAGACCTTTTCCAGCGAAGACGCTCCGGTTTCGATCGGCGTCATCTTTGACATGAGCGGCAGCATGAGCAGCAAGATCGAGCGCGCCCGCGAAGCGGTGGTCGAGTTCTTCAAGACCGCCAACCCGCAGGACGAATTCTTCATGATCACCTTCGCCGATAAGCCGGACGAGATCGCCGATTTCACCAATTCGGTGGATGACATTCAGGGCCGGCTCATCTACACCGTTCCCAGGGGACGCACCGCGTTGCTGGATGCGATCTACCTCGGCGTCACCAAAATGCGCCAGGCCAAGTATCCCAAAAAGGCTTTGCTGATCATCTCCGACGGTGGCGACAACCATAGCCGTTATACCGAAGGCGAGATCAAGTCCATGGTCAAAGAGGCCGACATTCTCATCTATGCCATCGGCATCTACGATCATTACTTTCCGACCGATGAAGAGCGGCTGGGGCCGACCCTGCTCAGCGACGTCACCGAACTGACCGGTGGACGGGCTTTTACCATTGATAACCCGAACGACTTGGCGGACGTTTCCACGAAGATTGGCATTGAGTTGCGCAACCAATATGTCATCGGATACCGTCCAAAGAACCCAGTGCGCGATGGCAAATGGCGTAAAATAAAAGTTAAGCTGTTACCGCCAAAAGGATTGCCGCCGCTCCGGGTCTACGCCAAGACGGGTTACTATGCGCCGACGGAATAACGTTGCTCTGCCGATCCTCTTCCTCCTGACGTCCCTGTTAACGGCTCGCTCGCAAGCGCAAGGGGAATCTCCGAACCAGTCGCCTGCTGCCTCGGTTCGGAGTTCCCTAACTCCTGCTCCCCAATCAGCGGTGCAATCGACACCGGGGAGCCCTGTGTCATCGGCGGGCTCTGCCGGGCAGGCCGTCGCTCCGAATGCCGCTCAGGAACCCGATTCTGACAACGGTATCTTCGTGTTCCGCAAGCAGGTTGAAGAAGTCGTGTTGCACGCCACGGTCGTCGACGACAAGCAACGCATCGTTACCAGCCTCGATAAGGGCGACTTCAATGTCTATGAGGATGGGCATCCCCAAACCATCACCTCATTCCGCCACGAAGACATTCCGGTCGCCATGGGCATTGTGGTCGACAACTCCGGTTCCATGCGCGAGAAGCGGCAAAAGGTGAACGCGGCGGCGCTGAATCTGGTGCGGTCTTCGAACCCCAATGACGAGGTATTCATCGTCAACTTCAACGACGAGTACTACCTCGACCAGGATTTCACTTCCAGCATTAAGAAGCTGAAAGAAGGGCTGGAAAAAATCGAGGCTCGCGGCGGTACGGCGCTCTACGACGCGGTCGTTGCCTCCGCCGAACACCTGAAAAAGGACGCGAAGCTCGACAAGAAAGTCATTTTTGTCGTTACCGACGGAGACGACAACGAGAGCTCCGAAACTCTGGAGCGGGCGGTGCGGCATCTGCAGGGCGACGGCGGGCCCACCGTTTACGCTATCGGCATTCTGGAGAAGGAAGAGCACCCGAAGCACGCCAAACGCGCTCTGCAAATCATGTCGGAGAGGACGGGCGGCCTCGCTTTCTTTCCCAAGACGCTGGACGAAGTTGACGCCATCAGCCGCGAGGTGGCCCACGATATTCGCAGCCAGTACACCATTGGATATAAGCCGACGACGCCGAAGAACCAGGGCGGCTATCGCCAGGTGAAAGTGGATGCCCGTTCACGCAGCTACGGTGGTAAACTCACCGTCCGCACGAAAAGCGGGTACTATGCCGGAGGCGAGCCCGCTTCGGGGGCGCAGTAGGCAAGCGTCCCATTGCACTTATGAAATATCCGTTCTCGGCGATTCGCGATGAACAAATTCCGCGCTGCCGGGTTGCGCTCCTCCAGCATTCGCTCGATACCTACGCCAGCGAGACCAACAAAGTGATCTCCGTCTGGGCGAACTTTGCCGACTCCGATCTTGACTACCGCCCGCATCCGAGCTCGAGCTCGGTTGCCGACATCCTGAAGCACCAACTGCTGTCGGAGCGGCGATTCTTTGCCGAATTTCTCGGTGTGCCGGAAGTCGCAGCGGAACAAGTCTTGCCGCAGAGGCTCTCGGTTGAGGAGTTCAACAAGCGGATGCTGGAGCTGGCCTTGCCGCGGCTGGGATTCATGGCGGAACGCGATGAGGAGTGGTGGCGGACGGTGGTTCCATTCTTCGATACCCGCCGGGAACGGATCTGGATCTTCTGGCGGCGCGTGTTACACACCGCCCATCACCGGACGCAGTTGACGGTCTATTTGCGTTTACTGGGAAAGCCGGTGCCCGCGACGTACGGGCCGACGGCGGACGTGAGTTGGCAAGGCGCCGATCCTACCACGACCGTCGAGGCTGCAGGACGCTCCGGCAAGAGCAGGACGATTGGCGATTGACGCTGGCGGCTGCCTTTCCTTACTCTGTAGGGTGCCGCTCACAACCTCTAACTCCCGCCTACGCGTCAGCGACGATATTTCCAGGCTCGTTGGCGAAACGCCGATGCTGCAAATGAAGAAGCTGGCCCCTGCGGGGTCGGCCGATATTTTCGCCAAACTCGAATACCTGAATCCGGGCGGCAGCGTGAAAGACCGCGCCGCCATTGGCTTGATCGAGCGCGCCGAGCGCGAGGGCAAGCTGAGGCCGGGTGGGATCATCATCGAAGCCACGGCCGGAAACACCGGGATCGGTCTCGCGCTGATCGGTGTTAGTCGCGGTTACAAAGTTCGCCTGTTCGTTCCCGAAAAATTTTCCGAGGAAAAGGCCATCATCATGCGGGCCCTGGGCGCCGAGGTGACCCGCACCCCGGAGGCCGAGGGCATGCAAGGCGCCATCCGGCGCGCCAACGAGTTACTAGCCACCGAGCCCTCGGCCTTCATGGCCGCGCAGTTTGAGAACCCCGCCAACCCCGACTACCACTACGAAACTACCGCCCGCGAAATCTTTGAACAGATGGAAGAGCGGATTGATGCCGTTACCGTGGGCAGCGGCACCGCCGGAACTTTTACCGGCATTGCCCGCTTTCTAAAAGAGCGCCTGCCGCACGTGCACACCGTGGTCGTAGAAACCGAGGGGTCCGTACTCGGCGGGGGCAAAGCGGGCTCGCACAAAGTGGAAGGGATCGGTTCGAGCTTCATCCCCAAGAACTTCGACCGCTCCGTTTGCGACGAAATCATGATGGTCACCGACGTTCAGGCCTTTGGCATGGTGAAGGAGTTGGCTGCACGCGAAGGCGTCCTCGGAGGCTCAAGCGCCGGCGCTAATGTTTACGCGGCGGTGCAAATTGCTAAACGGTTTGGGGCAGGGAAGCGGGTGGTCACGCTGATTCCGGATTCCGCCGAACGCTATTTGTCCAAGAAGATTTTTGAAGGCGGGATATAAAAAAGCTTTTGGCTGTTAGCTCTTAGCTTTTGGCTAGAAGCCTTCGGCAATTTGCCGTGTAGAGACAGGGCTTGCCCCGTCTCGCTTGGCGGCGGGAGACGCGGCAAGCCGCGTCTCTACTCAAGTTTCATAGCGGCTACCAAGAGCCGAAGCAGCTAAACCAGGAGAAATCTTTGACCACTAAACCATCGGGCTTCGCCACCCGCGCCATTCACTCCGGCCAGGAGCCCGAGCCAGCGACGGGCGCGGTCACAGTTCCGATTTACGCTACGTCGACTTACGTTCAGGAAGAGATCGGCAAGCACAAAGGATATGAATACGCGCGCGTATCGAATCCAACCCGCGACCGCTTGGAGACCAACCTGGCCGCCCTCGAAGGCGGAACGACGTCGCGCGTTTTCGCCAGTGGCATGGCGGCCATCAACGCCGTCGCTACCATGCTGAAAGCAGGTGACCATATGGTTGCGGGCCACAATCTCTATGGGGGGACGCCGCGCCTGTTCAATCAAGTCCTGGTGAACTTTGGCCTGACATTCACCTACGTCGATACATCGGACGCCGGCAACGTTGAACGCGCATTCCAGAAAAATACCCGGCTGGTATTTCTGGAGACGCCGACCAACCCTCTGATGCAGCTCTGCGACCTCCGCGCCATCTGTGAACTGAGCCACCGGCATGGCGCCGAGGTCGTCGTCGACAACACTTTCATGTCGCCGTATTTTCAGCGCCCGATTGAGTTCGGCGCCGACATGGTTGTCCACTCCACCACGAAGTTTCTCAACGGACACAGCGACGGGCTGGGCGGTGTCGTGGTTTGCACCAAACCGGAGCAGGCGGAAAAGCTGGCTTTTCTTCAGAAATGCGCTGGCGCCATTCTGTCACCCTTCGAGTGCTGGCTGATTCTGCGCGGAGTGAAGACGCTTGCGGTGCGCATGTTGCAACACGACTGCAACGGGCGCAAGGTTGCGGACTATCTTTCGAAACACAAAACAGTACAGAAGGTTTTTTATCCCGGACTGGCCGATCATCCGCAGCATGAACTGGCCAAGCGGCAGATGTCGGGGTTCGGATCGATGATCGCCTTCGAAACTGGATCGCTCGCGAACGCCAACAAAATGTTGCGCAAGGTGCGCATT
>JBGPFV010000162.1:0-6284 GCA_041483535.1 Terriglobia bacterium
ATGCGTGATTCGAACTCCGACTGACGGCGGCGAGGCGAACGTATCCACGCGCAAGTCCTTGGGATCGACCTTAAACGGACCGGATTTCTCTGCATCGCCGGTGTGGGCGGGGGTAAAGTCGCGATACGCCAGGCCCTTCTGGAAGATGGCGTCGGCGATCTGGCGGTGCAAGGCCAGGCGCTCGGATTGCTTGTATTCCTCGTCCCAACCGAGGTCGAGCCAGCGCAGACCTTCGAAGATGGAGTTGACGGAGGCTTCGGTGTTGCGCTCGACATCCGTGTCATCCAGGCGGAGGACCATGGTTCCTCCGTTGCGACGGGCGTAGAGCCAGTTGAAGATGAAGGTGCGGGCACTGCCGACGTGCAGAAAACCAGTGGGGGACGGAGCAAATCGAACACGAAGCATAACCTTTAAGTATAGCGGGAGTGGGGCTATGGCTCTAGCCGTAGGCTGCGGTGCCATGGTTCTTCCCATCTCTACTCTCTACGGAAAATCACACCGGTTACTGCCGGTTACCAAGGTAACTCTTCGAGTGAAGATCGCCATAGCGGATCGCATCTCATAAGATAGTTTTGAAATCGCCATGCCGAGGGTGGAACCCGCTGAAAAAGACACCTATTGTTTCGATCGGTCGGGTATGACAGGATTATGGCATCCAGAGTTCCATCCGGGCCCCGATTACGACTGATGAGGAAACGTTAGTCCATGCATAGCGTAGCCACAGGTCTGGTGTTGGTTCCTGGGGCCGTGGCCCTGTTGGTGCTACTGGTCTTCACCTACCTGTACGAACAGAACCGTCACAACTATTTTCGCGCATGGCAACTGGCCTGGGCGGCATATACGCTGCATTATGCGGTGAAGGCGGTGGAACATTTTTATGGCGTTTCCGCGATTCTGTATCTGCTCAGTTCCCTGCTGCTGGTAGCCATGGCGACGTGTATCTTCGTCTCGACCCGGCTGATGAAGGAACCCTTCCAGCTGAAATGGTATGACGTGGCGCTGGTGGTCACCGGAATTCTGCTGGCCTATGTGGGCGTGCGGGCGCAGATGGCGACCGGAGTATTCGTGGAGAGAGCGGACCTGGTGCCGAAATATCTGCGTCTGGAATTGGGACTGGCCGCGACCCTATTCTATTGCTCGTTCCATTTTTACCGATACGCTTTTCGCAGGGATTCCGTGGCCTTCAGGACCCTCGCGTTTTCCCTCGCGCTGTGGGCCGCGCTCATCGGCGCGGGGCAACTTCGTCAGCCTTTCCTCGATATTGTTGGGCAGCTGGGGGGATTCCTGGGGCCTATTCCGCAGATGCTGCTGGCCATCGCCATGGTGATGGTGCTGTTTGAAAACGAGCGCAATGCGGTGCAGGAAAACGCGTTGGCGTTCTCCACCCTGGGCGTCGATCCGCGCCGATTGCTCTCGGCATCCGACCTGGTCCCCAGCTTGCAGACTTTTGTGGAAAGGCTAGTGGCGCCCTTGCCTTCGCATCGCGCCATCTTTTTTGTTTCCCAGCAGTGGCGCGGCGCCGTGCCCTCGGTACAAAAAGGTTTCTCCGCGGAGTTTCTCGAAAAGCTGCAAAAGACCCAGGCCGGGGACTACATCGCCGAACTTGCCTACCGGCGTGGTGGAGTGGTCACGTTCCGGAACCTGGCCGAACTGGAAGAGCCATTACCGGCGCTTTCGGGAGGAAAGTTCGGGGTCTGCAAGCAGCTGCTGCTGGCGGAGGGAATCACTGACCTGATGGCGGTCAGCCTGCAGACGCGGGAGCATAACTTCGGCGTCATTCTGTTTCCGCACGCCGAACGGCACATGTTCGGCTCTTCGAATTTGCGCTTGCTCATCGGACTGGCACTGCAGATCGCGCTGACCTTGGAAAACTATGTCGTCATGCATGAGGCGCAGCGGCGAACTAAGGAATACGAACTTCTCACCGAGATCGGGCAGGCCATCAGTTCTCATCTCAACCAGGACGAGGTGCTGCGCACCGTGCAGGCGGAGCTGGGGCAGATTTTCGACACCAGCGATTTCTACATCGCGTTTCAGGAAGAAGACGAAATCCACTTCGAGCTGGAGATGGAAAGCAACCGCAGTCTTCCCAAACGCTCGCGCCAGGCCAGCAATGGATTGACCGAGTACATCATCCGGACGGGGGAGCCCCTGCTGATCGAGTCCGATCTGGAACAGATGCGGGCAAAACTGGGGGTCGATTTTGTGCCGGAGCGGCCGGCCCGGTCGTTCTGCGCTGTGCCTATTTTCCTGGGTGGCAAAGCGGTGGGAGTCATGGCGGCGCGGAGTACGGAGCGGGAATCGCAGTTTCTGCCCCGGGACCTCGAGGTCATGCAAACCGTAGCCGGTCAGCTGGGGGTGGCGGTCGAGAATGCGCGACTGTTTACCGAGGAGCAGCGCCGTGCCCGGCATCTCGCGTTTCTGAACAACGTTTCGAAAATGGCGATCTCCAGCGAAGACGCCGAGCAGATGATGGCCGACATCGTGCGCGAGATCCAGAAAAATTTCCGCTACGATCACATCGGCATCGGGATCATGGATTACGCCACCAAGGAAATCGAGATCAAAGCCGAGGCGGGAACGACCTCGCAGACCCTGGGCCGCCGGATCGCAGTGGGCAGCGGAGTTCTGGGGAAGGTCGCCCGCAGCGGAGTGAGCGCCCTGGTGCAAAACGCCGGCCCGGGACAACTCGCCGGGGTGCTGCCGGAATCGCGGGCGGTCCTGTGCCTGCCGATCAGCTACGGCGAGACGCTGCTCGGCGTGCTCAACGTGGAGAGCCGGGATGAGAATGCCTTCGCTCCCCAGGATGTCCTGATCCTGAATACGCTGGCCGACCTTCTGGCGACGGCGTTACACAACTCCTTCGTCTTCCAGAAGCTGCAGCAGCAGTCGATTACCGATGGGTTGACCGGCATCAAGACGAGACGCTTTTTCTGGGAGGCGCTGAGCTCGGAATGGAAGCGCGCATCCCGTTCGGGCCGGCCGTTCTCGGTGGTGCTAATCGATTTGGATAAATTCAAAGAGGTTAACGATTCGCTCGGCCACCTGGAAGGGGATCTGGTGCTGGCTCGCGTGGGCCGGTTGCTCGAACAGAAGTGCCGCCAGTCGAACGTGGTTGCCCGTTACGGCGGAGACGAATTCGTCATCCTCATGCCGGAGACGGGGATCGAGCAAGCGCAGGTGCTGGCGGAGAGATTACGGCTGTGGCTCGCCACCGATCCCATGCTGGAAGAGCACCATATCACCGGCAGTTTTGGCGTTGCCAGTTTCCCTGTCC
Organism: Terriglobia bacterium; assembly: GCA_041483535.1. Taxonomy (GTDB): domain Bacteria; phylum Acidobacteriota; class Terriglobia; order Terriglobales; family Acidobacteriaceae; genus Acidiflorens. The sequence goes on from JBGPFV010000162.1 coordinate 3,278, forward strand.
ATGGATTTTCGATGGAGGACCTGATTCGGATCGCGGACGCGGGCATGTACGTGGCCAAGCACGGGGGCGGAAACCAGGTTTCCACCTCGGATGCTTTCGGCGAAGGTTCCGCTGTCCAGCGACAGCTTGTCTTCCGTTATGTCGAAGGCTTCCTGCAACGCGAGCACAACGGCCCGGAGCACCTGGAAGAATTGGTCAACACGCTGCGCAAGCTGTGCGGACGGGAAGGGGATGCGGATCAGAAGGCGATCCACCAGGCCGTCGAAGCCTTGGCGCGCGCGGCCGAACTGAGGGAGCAATATGCGGCGGGACACGGCGAGCATTGCGGGCATTATGCCGGCATGATCGCGCGCGGACTCAGCCTCTCTGCCCAGGAAGTGGAAGAAGTCATCTTCGCGGGGCGGGTGCATGATTTGGGTAAGCTGTTTATCGATCATCGAATCCTGAACAAGCCCGGCACACTTACGGAAGACGACTTCGCGGTGATCAAGACCCACGCGCAAGTCGGCGCGGAAGTGCTGCGCGCGATTCCTGAACTCGAGCGCGTGGCCCAAGCCGTCGAGTCTCACCACGAAGCCTTCGACGGCAGCGGCTATCCTCTCGAACGGAAGGGTGAGGATATACCGCTGTATGGCCGCATCGTCGCCGTGGTGGACGCCTACGACAACATGACCAGCGAGCGCTCTTTCGCTCCTCCAAAAACCGACGAGCAAGCCATGGCGGAACTGGGAAAGCTGAGCGGCACCCGCTTCGATGGCATGATCGTCCGTTTATTCAGCCGTCTGCTCAAGATGGAAAGAACCCCCAGCTAGCAACGTCTTGATCGCGCAAGTCGGGAAGGGCAGGTCTTCACAGCCTGCGGATAAACTCAGGCTTCGTATCAGGGCGTCGCTTTAGCGATGCCGTACGTTCTTCGAAATCCGATGCCCCTTTAGGGACCGGGCATCTCCGTCAATGTCAGCACCAGCCTCGCATCCTTCCCCAGATAACTCTTCCGCCGAAACCAGTCTTCCATCGCATCCTTTAGCTGATCGAGCGGGACGTGCGTTCCAATTTCCAGGCACCCATCGGCCACCGGCAGCGTGTCGTCGAAAATCGACGCGTTGGTGAAGTTGCGCATGCTGAAGTTGTCGAGCCATTTCAACGGACAGGGCTGGAGTTGCCCCTCGAGTTCGTATTCCACGCGGAGTTTGCGGGCGAACATTGTTCGATTTAAGCACAGACGGAACCCGGTAGTGTCTCAGTAATTGAGACACTCCCGGAACCAAATGCCTTGCCCAGCCCGGGCAATCCGGGATACCCTCAGCGACGCCCAGCCAGCGCCAAGCGTCGAGGCGCATTCGTCCTCATTCCTCGGGTGGGCAAAGCTTCCGGTCCCTTACCGATTACCGAGCGGGCTCACTTTGCCAAACCTGCTGACCTTTCCGACTCGGCTGATGCTTACCCGAAGCCGCTTGTCCAAGTCCTCGAGCTCGCGATTCAAGCCCTCGGGCAGGTGAGTGCCGAACTTGTCGAAGTGTTCGCGGATGAGCGGGATCTCGGCCAACCACCCCTCCACATCCACGTCGAGCAGTTGGGCCAGGTTGGCGTCCGGGATTTTTAAGCCACTGGTATCGAGATCGGCAGGCCGCGGAAGGCGCCCAATCGGCGTGTCCACGGCATGAGCAGTGCCTTCACAGCGTTCGAAGGCCCATTTCAGCACGCGGCTGTTTTCGCCGTACCCAGGCCAGAGGAATTTGCCCTGGTCGTCGGTGCGGAACCAGTTCACGTAATAGATCTTGGGCAGCTTGGCGCCGGGCCTGGCGCCGATCTTCAGATAGTGGGCGAAATAATCGCCCATGTTGTAGCCGCAGAAGGGCAGCATCGCCATCGGGTCGCGGCGAAGTTGGCCGACTTGGCCCGTTGCCGCCGCAGTGGTTTCGCTGCTGGCGGTCGCCCCCAGAAACGTTCCGTGCTGCCAACTGAACGACTCCGTCACCAGCGGCACCACGCCGCTGCGGCGGCCACCGAAGAGAATGGCGTCGATCGGCACACCTTTGGGGTCTTCCCACTCCGGCGCGATCACCGGGCATTGGCTCGCCGGGGCGGTAAAGCGCGCATTGGGATGCGCCGCCTTCCGGGCAGAAGCTGGTGTCCACGGCCGCCGCAGCCAGTCGACCAACTCCGCCGGCTTTTCCGCGGTCATCTGCTCCCACCATACGTCGCCGTCCGCCGTCATCGCGCAATTGGTGAAGATGGAATTCTTGGTCGCGGCCAGCATGGCATTCGGGTTCGACTTCATGCTCGTTCCGGGAGCCACGCCGAAGAACCCAAACTCCGGATTGATGGCGTACAGGCGGCCGTCAACTCCGAACTTCATCCAGGCTATGTCGTCGCCAATGGTCTCCACTTTCCACCCCGGTATCGTCGGGATCAGCATGGCAAGATTCGTCTTGCCACAGGCCGAGGGAAATGCGCCCGTGAAGTACTTGGCTTTGCCCGAGGGGTTGGTCAGCTTCAGGATGAGCATGTGTTCCGCCATCCAGCCTTCGTCCCGCGCCTGTACCGAAGCGATGCGCAGCGCGTGACACTTCTTGCCGAGCAGTGCGTTGCCGCCGTAGCCGGAGCCGTAGGACCAGATCTCGCGGGTGTCCGGAAAATGGCAAATGTATTTTTCCTGCGCGTTGTTCGGCCAGGTCGAATCCGCCTGGTTCGCAGCCAGCGGAGCGCCCACCGAGTGCAGGCCACGAACGAAATCGCCGTCGCTTCCTAGAACCTCGAACACGCGCGTGCCAATCCGGGCCATGGTGTGCATGTTGGCCACAACGTACGGCGAGTCCGTGATCTCGACCCCGATATTCGCAATCGGCGAGCCGATGGGACCCATGCTGTACGGGATCACGTACAGGGTCCGCCCCGCCATTGCGCCCGCGTACAGCCCTTGCAGCTTCTGCTTCATCTTCGCTGGATCTTCCCAGTTGTTGGTGGGACCCGCTTCTTCTTTCGTCCGCGCGCAGATGAAGGTGCG
>JBGPFV010000163.1:0-6265 GCA_041483535.1 Terriglobia bacterium
CGAGCCGAAACCCTGGCCGCCCATCCCGCCCGCCCCCACGCCGACGTAGTAACCCTGCGTGCCGTAGAACGGTTCAGCGCCCTCCTCCCGCAAGTGGCCACCTTCCTGGCTCCCAACGCAACCCTAGCCTTACTCATAGGAACCGCCCAGATTCCCTACCTCACCTCCCTGACCGCCATCCACTGGCAGCCACCCATACCAGTTCCGCAGTCACAGACAAGGGTATTGTCGATTGGTGTACGTGGATGAGTGGGATAATATAATACTAGGTTACATAATAGTGGGAAATATACACACATTTTGCGGTATTTAATAGATATAAGTGGGAATAACTGTAAAGTGTATCATTGTGAGACGATTAGGATAGAAGTGTTTCACGTGAAACACTTCTCCGTTTCTAAGCCCAGAACCCAACCGCCAAATAACTAGGCGCGTGATGTGTTTCTTATGAAACACCGCGCACGGATGGCGCGAACCCATAGGAGGCTTGGGAAGTTCGCCTGGCTGAGAGCGCAATCCTCAGCGGAAAGAGTTGGTAGCAAGAATACGACAGGCGGAATCGAGCTCTTTTTGCACCCCGCCTGACTGAATGTTTCACGTGAAACACTGGGTGGGTTTTGCACAATAATCTGGCATTGATTTCGCCGATGCGTTCGCATATTCTGGCGCGCAACCTCAAGAAATGAAAACCATGGGACGTGTCATCGCGGTTGCCAACCAGAAGGGCGGCGTCGGCAAGACTACGACCGCCATCAACCTTGCCGCTTCACTCGCCGCTGCCGAGGTCAATACGCTGCTGGTGGACTGCGATCCGCAGTCGAACTCCACCAGCGGTCTGGGCCTGGTGAAAGATCCGGAGCGCATCAGCGTCTACGACGTGATCATGGGCGTGGCCTCGGCGGAGGAGGCATTGCAACTCACTGAACTCGAACAACTGTGGCTGCTTCCGTCGCACAAGAATTTGATTGGCGCCAACCTCGAACTGGTCGCGGCGGAGCGGCGCGAGTATCGTCTGCGCGAGGCGCTGGCGGGTTTGCGCGAGCGCTTTCAGTTCATCGTGCTGGACTGTCCGCCGGCGCTCGATCTGCTGACGTTGAACGCGCTGGTCGCGGCGGACGGAGTGTTGATCCCGATGCAGGCGGAGTACTTTGCGCTCGAGGGCGTGTCGGAGCTGTTGGACACGATCGAGCGAATACGAGTGGACCTGAATCCCGCCCTAATGGTTGAGGGGGTGGTGATCACGATGTTCGATGAGCGGACGAATCTGGCGCAGCAGGTGGCGGAGGAACTGAAGAAGTATTTTGGGGAGAAGCTGTGCCAGACGACGATCCCGCGGAACATACGGCTGGCGGAGGCTCCGAGCCACGGGCTGCCGGCGCTGGTGTACGACGTGCGGTCGCGGGGGGCGGAGAGCTACATACGGCTGGCAAAGGAGATCCTGGACCGGCAGGCGCTGGCGAACAAGGGGCCGGGGGAAGCGGCTTAGATTGATTGACGTAAATATTTATGTACGTCGATATATATGCTGGCGGTGAAAATTTCCTACGACCACTCGGGTAGCTTGAGTGAGTAGGGGTCCTTCGACTCCGCCGCGCCATCTGCTTCGCGGATGACGTAGCTCCGCTCAGGATGACAGCTTTTCAGAGAGAGGAAAGACTTGATGACTACATCGAATGCGGCGGCCGATACAGCGGCTAAGACAGGAACGGAAAAGGCTCGCGAGAAACTGGCGGAGAAGCGGCGGGCTTTGGGGCGGGGGCTGGAGTCTCTGCTGCCGGGGCCACGAGTGGTTCCGGCGCCGGCCGCGCTTCCTCCCGCCGCTCCCACTCTTCCGCAAAGTACGCGGAAGGATGGGGCACCCACGCCCGCTGACGGGGGACGGGCGGGGACGGCCGTCGCTCCACCGGAAGTCGTTGCCGAGTTGCAGGCGGCGGGGCAAACGGGGGACGGCGAGCAGGCGTTTGAGCTCGGCCTTGATCAGATCGACCAGAATCCGTACCAGACACGTACGGAGTTCGAACCGAGCGCCCTGGCGGAGTTGGCCGCCTCGATCCAGGCGCAGGGAGTATTGCAGCCGATCGTGGTTCGGCCAGCGACACTTCCGCCAGGCCGGTTTGGGTTAACCACCGTTGGATCAGAAATCGTTCGATCAGAAACGGCTGGGTCAGCCCTGCAACCTCTCGCAGCCGTGCCTCCGGGAGGAAAGCAGCGCTACATCCTAATCCTGGGCGAGCGGCGTTTTCGCGCGTCGAAGATGGCCGGGAGGACGACGATCCCGGCGATCGTGAAGCGGGTCTCGGAGCAGCAGGCGGCGGAGATGACGCTGGTCGAGAACCTGCAGCGCCAGGACCTCCAGTGCCTGGAGCAGGCAGTGGCCTTCGCCAAGCTGAGCACGGACTTCCACCTGACGCAGGAAGAGATTGGGAAACGGGTGGGGGTGTCGCGTGAGCAGGTATCGAACTATCTGCGCCTGCTGAGACTGCCGCTGGAAGTGCTGAACGCGCTGCGGAACAAAGAGCTGACCTACAGTCATGCGCGTTTGTTGCTCTCGTTGGGTGACGAGAGCCAGATCACGAAAGTGGCACGGATGGTGATCGCCAAGAAGATGTCGGTGGCGCTGCTCGAAGAGAAGGTGATGGACAGCCACGTTCCGCAGGGCGTCCCGGAAGAGCGGCCGAGTGGGGCGCGGTGGGTGGATCCGAATGTGCGGGCGGCACAGCGGTCGCTGGAAGCGGTGCTGGGTATGAGGGTGCGGATACGGGATCGGAAGGGGAAAGGGAAGATCACGATTGAGTATGGGACGCTGGAGGATTTTGACCGGGTGGTCACGATGTTGAAGGGGAATTGAGGGGAGGCAGGTTTCAAGGTGTCAAGGTTTCAGAGGTTGAGTTGGCGAAAAATCCCGCCCAAGCAGAGCTTGGACGGGGCACCCTTCGGTCCATAACGACATAGAACAAATTTCCCATTGACAGGCGGAAAGGGCCGCTGGTAGCTTGTTTCAGCAGGTGGTGACTCCCAGGCGTGGGGTTATTCCAACGCGTCCTACACGGCTTCTTACGTTCCCATCCCCCGGTCGGCAGGCGAAAGAAAAATTCACTGTGAGGTTACGCTGAATGCGAGCTCCGAGAGCCACATTTGTATTTACGTACAGCTTTGTCTTGTCCTTGATGTTGACGTTCGGCATCTTCGCCCAGGCTGCGAACCACAATCCAGGGGTTGCGAATCCGCGGGTTGAGGTTCAGACGGCTATCCACCACGATGTCTCGCCGGCGCTGCGCGACATTCCCAACCGAATGCCGGAGCTGGACGCGGTTCCCCATGAACATCCGGTCAAGAGGTGGCCTCACACGCCGGTCACCAGCTCGTCGGACAAGGCGCTCCAGACCATTAGCATTGGCGCTTTCAATGCCACGCTGGGGGCGAGTTTCGACGGCGTCGGAATTCCGAACTACGCGGTGAACGCGGCTCCTCCCGATACAGAAGGTTCCGTGGGAGCTACACAGTACGTGCAGTGGGTGAATGAAGCCTTTGCGGTCTTCGACAAGTCGACGGGGAGCATGATTAAAGGCCCCACCGCCGGCAACACTCTGTGGACGGGCTTTGGCGGCGGGTGTGAAACCAACAACGACGGCGACCCCATCGTGTTGTGGGACAAAGCGGCGCAGCGCTGGATCTTCACTCAGTTCTCGGTGAGCACCTCTCCGTTTCTGCAATGCGTGGCGGTCTCCACCACGTCGGACGCGACGGGCACTTTCAACCGGTATTCCTTCAGCTTCGGAACCGGATTCAACGATTATCCCAAGCTGGGCGTTTGGCCCGACGCTTACTACACGACCTACAACATCTTCAATAATGGTTCTACGTTTGCGGGCGCCAAGCTCTGTGCCTGGGATCGTACTGCCATGCTGGCGGGCACGGCGGCAACGCAGCAGTGCTTCCAGCTCAGCACCAGCTTTGGGGGTGTGCTGCCCGCGGACTTGGATGGATCGACTGCCCCGCCCGCCGGTTCTCCCAACTACATGGTCAACTTTGGGAGCAACTTGCTGAACCTGTGGAAATTCCATGTGGATTTCGCGAATCCGGCCAACACAACGCTGACCGGACCCACGACACTGGCCGTAGCCAGCTTCACCGAAGCCTGCGGCGGCGGCACCTGCGTCCCGCAACCGAGCACAAACAACAAATTGGATTCGCTGGCGGATCGCGTGATGTACCGGTTGGCCTATCGCAACCGCGCGGGCGTGGAGTCTCTGGTTGTCAACCATTCCGTGAAAACCGGAGGCACCAAGCGAGCAGAGCACGACGGCGTACGCTGGTACGAGATTGGGATCAGCAGCCAGACCCCAAGCATCCGACAGCAAGGAACGTTCGCGCCCGATACCAACTCACGCTGGATGGGCAGCATGGCCATGGACAAAGTTGGGAACATAGCGGTTGGCTACAGTGTTTCCAGTGGCTCGGTGGTACCTTCCATCCGCTTCACGGGACGCCTTTCCACGGACCCGCTTGGCACCCTGGAAACCGAGGTTGCCGAGTTCGCGGGCACCGGTTCACAGACTGGGTCACTCCATCGCTGGGGAGACTACAGCAGCTTGAGCGTGGACCCGGCGGACGACTGCACCTTCTGGTACACGAACGAGTATTTGAAGAGCACCGGCTCATTCAATTGGAGTACGCGGATCGCTTCGTTCAAATTCCCCAGCTGCATCTAGAGAAGTTGCGGGATAGGCACAAAGCTCTCGCTTCGGCGAGGGCTTTGTGTTTTTTGGAGCCTTGCGACTTCGCCGCGGATTCTTTGCCCCAGCCGGCACAGTGGACATGGGGGGAATCTCGGAAGTAACAAGTGGGAAGAGGTTAGCGTTGGATGGGCGGATGGCTGCGTGCGGTCGTCGTTCCCTCGAAAAAACGGTTCAACTTGCGGATTCCGCGCTTCGATCGGGGATTGTTTACCACAGGGGAACACAGGGGGGCATAGAGGAATCCAAGGAGTAACAAGTGGGATAGCTGGAGGGTCTGACAACGAATCCAGAGTTGCTGTGACCACCGGCAGATGCCGAACTGCGCTCGGCTGGGCCGGTGAGGGCACCTGCCCCCACGTGAGCTGGGGGTGGGCACAAGCGGTATGCGGCGAGCATAGAAACCGCTCTGCTGCAATCTGCTTCTTCTTATTACTGCTTCTTCTTACTGCAATTTGTCGTATTCGGCTTTCGCTTGTTTTAGGACGGGCAGATCGGGATCGGCATCTTTCCATGCAGCAAAAAAATCCTGGTAGGCGGACTTGGCGGCGGCGGTGTTGCCCTGCAGGGCTTGGGCGCGACCCAGTCCCAAGTGGGACAGATTGTAGCTGACGTCGAGAGGGTCAGTGCCACGGTGGGCGAGAATTTTCTGGTACTCGGCGGCCGCCTTTGCGCCTTCTTTCAGGCGGAGGAAGGCTTGGCCGCGCAGGTAGTTGACCGAGTAATGCGCGGAGCCGGGTTCGCTGCCGAATTCGTAGGGCGCGGGCGCTTCCAGGCGCGCTACGGCCTGTGCCGGCTGGTTATGCTGCAGGTCGGTGAAGGCCTGGGTGACGGGAACCCAGAGCTTGTTGAGCAGGGTATCGGTAGGATACTGGCGGACCAACTCTTCCGCGATTTTCTGGCTGCGCGCGCCGTCTCCGGTCTGGGCCAGCAACACCATTACAATTCTCTGGGTGTCGCGGTCTTGCGAGAGGGCGAGAGCAGCGGAAATCTTCTGGCGCGCCTCGGTAAGGTTGCCCAGTTCCGCCTCACACTCAGCCTGCAGAGCGAGAATGACGCCGTCGAATTCTTTGTATCCGAGGCGCTGGGAGGCACTTTCACTTTGGGTGAAAGCGGCTCGGGCTGGCTGCAGCCTTCCTCGGGAGCACTCGGCCCGAGCCTGGGACAGAAGCATGATGGGTTCGTCCGGCTTTCCGGCAGCCAATTCCAGTTCGTGGCGCTCGGCGGCTTCATCTCCGCGAATGAAAGCCAGGTCGAAGAGCGTGAAATGCAGCGACCGGCCCATGTTCTGGGCGACCCCTTTCTCGGCCACGGCCCGGGCTTCGTCGAAGCGATTGAGGCGTTGGTAGGCGTCGGCCACATTCTGGTATGAGTAACTATCTTTCGGATCGATGCGCATGGCCTCGCTGGAGCTGGCCAGGGCCTTTTCCTGTTGCCCGACGGCCTGGTAGCGCAAGGCGAGGTTGTCGCGGGGCGCAGTGTCGCGCGGGTAGGTTTGCACCCATTGTTCGTAGATCTCAATGGCCTTC
>JBGPFV010000164.1:0-6245 GCA_041483535.1 Terriglobia bacterium
AGCCAACTTTCTTACCTGTTTTACCGGACCGACGATTCCGAGGCCGCCCTCGCCGAAGCGCGCACCGCTCTCAGCATGGATCCCGCCAATGCGGAAGCTTGTCGCTATCTCGGACTCGCGCTCTACGCCGAAGGTCATTACGACGCCGCCCTGCACGCCTTAGACGAAGCGCTCGGGCGCGAACCCGCCGGATCGCTGGCCAACGCGGACGTCTACTTCGATATGGGAATCACGCACCGCGATCAGGGAGACCTGCGGCGCGCCGCCATTGCCTATCGCCACGCCCTCAGCCTGCGCCCCGACTTCTGGGAGGCGCACAGCAATCTCGGCGTCGTGCTGCACGATCAGGGCAAACTGGATGAGTCGATCGCGGAATATCGGTTGGCCAAGCGCCTCAACCCCGCGGAAGCCAGCGTCCGCAACAACCTGGGCAACACGCTTTGCGACAAGGAAGACTTCGACAGCGCCATCGTGGAATTCAAGGATCTCTATCGTCAGAGTCCCGAGTGGGAAGGCGGTCACAACTGCCTGGCTCGCGCCTACATGTCCAAGCGTGACTACCCATCCGCGATTCGCGAGTTACGGGCCGCCATCGTGGCCAACCCCGCAGGGGCAGCCGAACACCGCGTCCTGGGGCAGGCCCTCCTGCTTGAAGGAAAAGACCAGGAAGCAGTGAACGTGCTGCGCCAAGCGGTTACGCTCAACCCCGAATCCGGCCTGGCCCACCACTATCTCGGCACCGCGCTGGTGAATACTCAACAACTGGCCGAGGCTGAGAAAGAATTTCGCGAGGCCCTTCGCCTTGAACCCAGCGCCCAGAACCACTATTCCCTCGCCGCCTGCCTGATGGCGCTGAACCAATACGAAGAGGCTCTCCCCGAACTCGAAATCGCCTCCCGCATGGATCCCAGTCAGAATCTTTACCGGGCTCGTATGCAGGAGGTCGTCCGGCTGATCACAACCTCCAAGTAGAGACGCGGCTTGCCGCGTCTTTTTTCGCAGTTGCAGACGGGACAGGCCCCGTCTCTACACGTTACTTTTTCTATGCACTGACGTGCATCGCCTCCGGCGATCAACCAACTTACAATGTGGGGAGAAAACGCGGCGCTGGTGGCGCCGCCGAGGGCTATCCATGGCAACCACAGCTGCCCGGCAAGCGCAGGAGATGTCCACGAACCCTGCTGCACTATCAAATCCAGAGCGGCGTATGCCGCCGGGGTCCGCGCCTGAGGCCGCCTCGGCGCCCGCGAAAAAGGCCATCGGCTACGGACTGCCTTGTGCGCGCTGCCACGCCTACTATCCCGCTGACATGCACATCTGCCCGATCTGCAAGTCGCCGGATCGTGTCTCGCCCAGCCCATCGGTGAAGCATTCCACGGCTCCTGCGGCGCCGCAGCCCGCGGCGCCACTCACAACCGGCGCGCCCGTCAATATCAATATCGACGACGACCGCGAGCGCTTTCTCAAAGAGCTCAAGTCCCAGGCCTTCGCTTTGCACACCCAGGTCAACGCCGCCGCCACCTTCCGTTGCGTTCTCCAGCACCAGCACAACGGGGCCAGCGAGCCGGCCGCCGTTTGCCACACTTGCTACGGCGAGGCGCGTCAGCAGGCCGACCGCCTGGAAGCCGCTCTCCACATGGACGCGAAAGAAGCGGCCAAGATTGTCTATGAAGCGGTCTGGGCCGATCCGTCCGATTCGAACGCCACCTACTTGAACGCGGCCATGGCACTGCTGTCGGAATTGCGCAAACGCGCCGGCATCGGCCTGCTGCTGGGCCCGAATCAACCCCTTGCGCACTAAGGGTTCGTGTGGGGACGGGCGCCTCGCCCGTCCAAGCCGAGCGCGGCTCGGCCTCGTCTCGCGTGCTTCCGCAAGACTTGGATTGGTTGCAAAATCGATAACCGATGCCCAGCCCCTAAGAGAGCGCCTCACTTCGGAAAACGCTCGCTATCGCTGAAACGATCTCCTGATACGAACCTTGAGTTGCAACTTTCGGCCTCGTTCTACATCCTATTTCTGGAGACGAATATGACCGAAAAACTCAGCGACAAGATCTCGAAGACCGAAGCCGAGTGGCGGCAGCAGCTTACCCCTGAGCAGTATCAGGTGGCCCGCGCCTGCGGCACCGAGCGCGCTTTCACCGGCCAATACTGGAACCAGCACGACGACGGGACCTACCACTGCGTCTGCTGCGGTGCTCTGCTTTTTGGCTCGGAAACGAAGTTTGATTCGGGAACCGGATGGCCCAGCTTCTATGCCGCCGCCGACCGCAGCAACATCAGCGAACACACCGACACCAGTTATGGCATGAAGCGCACGGAGGCGCGCTGTGCCCGCTGCGATGCGCATTTGGGCCACGTGTTCCCGGATGGTCCCGGGCCCACCGGGCTGCGCTACTGCATGAACTCGGCATCCCTCGACTTCCAACCGAAGAAGTAAGCAATTCCGCAGAAACAGAAAACGATGGAGCGCCGGGCGTCCTCGCCCGGCTGGACCGGCGAAACCGCCCGTCCCTCCATCGTCATTCTTGAATTCCAACTTCGAATTCAGACGTCGTTCGATTGCTAAATTACGCGTTGCCCGCTGTCGCGGCCATCGCCTTGGGAGGTTCCGGCCTGTTCTGAACCTGGACTTGCGCCTGCGTTTTCTGCTCTTTCTTTTCGGGGCTGCGCACTTCCACGCCGCCCTTGAGGATGGCGCCTTCTTCGACGCTGATGCGATGCGTGATCACGTCGCCCGAGAGCACACCTTCGCTGCGAATGTCCAACCGGTCCGCGCATTCGACGTTGCCCTGCACCTTGCCCATGATCACAACTTCTTTGGCGGTGATGTTCGCCGCGACGGTTCCGTTGCGGCCAATCGTGACGCGATTGTCGGGAAAGTGGATCGTGCCCTCGACGCGTCCGTCAATGAAAAGCGATTCCGCACCCGTCACTTCACCTTTAATGACGAGCGAGCGTCCGATGTTGGCCTGATCCATGGGTGAGGTGGCCGGCTTGACCGGAGTGTAACTGTTCGTGGGAGGGACTGCATTTGGAGAGTACTTCGGTTCCGGAGACTGCAACATGAATAAACCTCACTTGAGTTCCGCAACCGCAGCGGGAGTTGGCCCTGCGGCGCGGTCGATGGGCTTTTAACGGCAACAAGAGCATGACACGAAAGGACAGTGTTACGACAGGTTACCGAAGGGTGTTGTCCGCTTGGTGGTGGATGAACCAGGCTTCCAAAGTTTCATGGTTTTCCAAGACTCGAAGCAACTTTGAAACCTTGAAACTTTCCGACCTTGAAACCTGGCTCTGCCTCGCTGGAATTCAGAAATTTTTGCACGGAACGCGCCCGATCATGAAAAAAATATCCTGAGAATGTTTCCCAACTCGTTACCCGGCTTATGGTTAAAAGGATGCACCCTGTGCGTACTCCTTTTGTAACTTGGACTTGCACCCCTTAACGTCCTACAGTAGTCGGAATGTGGTTTTCGGTTTTCGGCCCCCGGCGTGCATCGAATGGGTAGAGGGTTCGATATTCACCGGCACCCAAACTGAGATTCACGATCAAGGCGAAAGAATGACGAAGGGCAGCAAATTCGGGTTGGCGCCGGGCGGATTCGCACTCATACTATTCGCGGTCGCCGTTGTTCTTAGTCTATCCGTTGCCGCATGCGCCCAAACCAGTCCCAACTTCATCGCCGCTTCCACGGTCGAGGTGAATTCTGACAGCGTTGCCGCTCTTCCCGCCGGCACCAGCAACGAGGCGGACGAACCCATCCTTACCATCAAGAAGCGCGTCGATGAAGTCAACGTGCTGTTCATCGCCACCGATCGTCACGGAAAATTCGTCCGCAATTTGAATCAGAACGACTTCTCCATTTTCGACGACCACAAGCCGGTCGAGTCCATCCTCGCCTTCCGCCGCGAGACCGACCTGCCCATCGAACTGGGCCTGCTCATCGACGTGAGCGGCTCCGTGCACGGGCGCTTTGGCTTTGAAAAAGAATCCGCCACCGGATTTCTGCAGCACATCATTCGTCCCGGCTACGACCGAGCGTTCGTCATAGGCTTCAACAAGGTGAGCCACCTTACCCAGGACTTCACCGACCAGGTACCCTTACTCGCCGCCGGCGTGCAGCGCCTGAAGAATGGCGGTGGCACTGCCCTCTATGACGCGATTTACAAGGCATGCCAGGAAAAGTTGCTGCGCGAACAATTCGACCACCCCATTCGCAAAGCCATTGTCATTCTCAGCGACGGTGAGGACAATCAGAGTGAACACACACGCGCGCAGGCCATTGAAATGGCCGAGCGCGCCGAAGTTCTGATTTATGCCATCTCCACCGACGATAGCGGCCTGATTCTGCGCGGCGACAAAGTTCTCGAGGACCTCGCTTCCGCCACCGGCGGCCGCGCTTTCTTCCCCTACAAGATGAAAGACATCACCCACTCCTTCGCCGCCATTGAAGACGAACTGCGCAGCCAGTACGACGTTTCCTACAAGCCCTCCGACTTCGACGCCGACGGACGCTACCGCTCGATCCAGATCACCGCTCTGAAAAAAGACCTGCAAGTCCGTGCCCGCCGCGGTTACTACGCTCCCAGATATTAAGCCAAAGGCAAAGCTTCAAACTTCAGAGGTTTCAAGGTTGTTTCAGGTCCGGGAAGACTCTGAAACCTTGAAACCTTTGCAACCTGGCCTGATTGTGCTAACGTCCCATTGAATCCCCTTCAAGGAGCACCGGCATGGCCTGGATTGTTCTCGCAGTCATAGTTCTGTTCGGCATCTTCCTGATCGCGATGTACAACAGCCTGGTGCAGCTGCGCGTGCGCACCGAATCGGCCTGGTCCGACATCGACGTTCAGCTCAAGCGCCGCCACGACCTGATCCCAAATCTGGTCGAAACCGTAAAGGGCTACGCCGCCCACGAAAAGGGTACGTTCGAGAACATCGCGAAATTCCGTTCCATGGCCATGCAGGCCACCGGCCCCGCCGACAAGGCTGCGGCCGAGAATCAGCTGACCGGCGCGCTGAAAAGCCTGTTTGCCGTGGCCGAAAATTATCCCCAGCTCCAGGCCTCGCAGGAATTCACCCAGCTGCAGACTTCGCTCAGCGAAATTGAGGACGCAATTCAGAACTCCCGCCGCTACTACAACGCCGTGGTGCGCGACCTGAACACCAAAATTCAATCTTTCCCGACCAACATTCTGGCCGGGATGTTCGGCTTCCAGCAGAAGCAGTTCTTCGAAACCGCAGCCGCCGATCGCGAGCCAGTCGCGGTCAAGTTCTAGAAATGTCGCACCAGCGATCGCGCCATCACACATCGTCGTGCAAGTCTGCTCTAGGTTCTCCCCTGTGTTCCGGAGCCTGCCCTGAGCGAAGTCGAAGGGTGTACCCTGTGGTAACGCTCTTGCTTTTGCTCCTGGGACTGCTGCTGGTTCCAGGTTCCGCCACCGCCCAGGCCCGCAACTGGCGTATCACCGATTTCAAAGACACCATTTCCATCTCCGCCGATGGCAGCGCCCTGGTCAGCGAAAAAATCGCTCTCGCGTTCGCCGGCGAGTGGCACGGCATTCACCGCACCCTCCCGGTCGAGTATCCCGGACCGCAGGGAACCAATTACACGCTGTTTCTCGATGTCCTGGGCGTCACCGACGAAAACGGAAACAAGCTGAAGTACGAGTCAAGCAAGTCCGGAGCCTACCGCGATCTCAAGATCTACGTTCCCGGCGCGGTCAACACGACGCGCGTCGTCAACATCGATTACTCGGTGCGCAATGGCGTCCGCTTCTTCGATAGTAACAACGATAATTACGCCGAGTTCTACTGGAACGTGACCGGCAACGATTGGCCGGTTCCCATCGACCATGCCTCGGCCTTCGTCACCCTGCCAGAAAATGCCGCCGGAGGGCTGCGCGCTCAGGCCTTCACTGGCGCCTACGGCTCCAAGCAAAGCGAAGCAGCCGCCGAAGTCAAAGGCGCAGACGTTCTTGTCGAAACGACGCGGCCGCTCTCCATGCGCGGCGGCCTCACCATCGACATTTACATCCCGCAGGGTGTGCTCAAAGCCCCGTCCGCGCTCACCAAGTTGGTATGGTTTCTGGGCAGTAATCCCATCCTATTCTTGCCGCTGCTGACTTTTGCGGTGATGTTTACCCTCTGGTATTCCGTGGGACGCGATCCCGATCCCGGCGTCTCCGTGGCCCCGCAGTACGAGCCACCCAAAGGCATTTCTCCCGCCGAAGCCGGAACTCTG
>JBGPFV010000165.1:0-6176 GCA_041483535.1 Terriglobia bacterium
GGGTAGCCCACGCGCTCGGCGACTTCTTCGCCTTCTTCCGGAGAAGCCAGGCCGCGTGAGGTTCCGGGAACAAAGGGCACGCCCGCTTTTTCCATTTCCTGCCGGGCGCGGGTTTTCGAGCCCATCATTTCCATGGAGTACGGAGTGGGCCCGATGAACTTCACGCCCGCGTCGGCGCACGCCTGAGCGAACTTCGCGTTCTCCGAGAGGAAGCCGTAGCCGGGATGGATGGCCTCGGCGCCGGAGTGTTTGGCGACTTCGAGGATCTTGTCCATCCGAAGATAAGATTCAGCGGCCGGAGCCGGGCCGATGGGGTAGGCCTCGTCGGATTTGCGGACGTGGAGTGCGGCGCGGTCGACGTCGGAATAGACGGCGACCGACGCGATGCCCATCTCGCGGCATGCGCGGATCACACGCACCGCGATCTCTCCCCGATTGGCGATCAGAATCTTCTTGAACATTCTGGCCTGACGCTGGCCGGTTGCCCACGTGCCGCCCTGATTCTACCTGCCGGAGCGGGAATGTGTATGATGCAAATCACTTGCGGTAGTGATATCGCGGGGAGAGGCCGGCGGCCGTGCTGGGATTCGGCGGGGACGGACGAGCGCGTCCGTCCCCACGCGAGCGAAAACACTTACTTGTTCTGATCCACGACGATGGCGCCGCTGGGCTGTTTTTCCGCCTTGGCCTTCTTGGTGGCCATGGTTTTGTCGACCCACTCGTCGGCGGTCTTCAGATCCTCGGAGCGGGCTGCCGGGTCATCGCACTGGATATCGGCGCGTTCCCGGTACATCAGGTTCAGGTAGGCCATGGCGTCGTCGTAGTCGGGACGAAGATGGAGCGCTTTGTTCAGGTTATCGATGCCTTCCTGAACGTTAGCGGTGTTTTGCTCCTTCAGCGTGGCACAAACCTTCTTGTCCTTGGCCGGCAGGGACTCGTCGGGCTTCATGCCCAGCTTGGCGCGTTCTTCCTGACGGGGCACGTAGGTTTGCGTCCAATCGATGACCGCGACCGAGTAATACGGCTCAGGATCGTTCGGATCGAGCTCCGACGCTTTCTTGTAGTACTCCTTCGCCAACGGGAACTTCTTCATCTGCAGGTAGAGATAGGCAATGCCCTTAATGCTGTTGATGTTCCGGGGATCGACTTGCAGCACTTGCTTGTACTGATCAATCGCCTGCTCGCCAAAGCGGTTGTTGTCGGGAGCATCGACGCCCGGAATGTACTGCTGGGCCAAAGCTGTGGCCAGGTACAGGCGGGCATTGATCAGGGTCGGGTCGAGGACGACGGCTTGCTGGAAGTGGTCGATCGCCTGCTCGAACTTGGAATTCTTGAAAGCTTGCACACCTTTGTTGAGGTGGTCGCGCGCCTTCAGCTTGGCGCATCCCGTGCTGCAGAGCAACACTAGTGCGGCGGCGAATACCACCAGAAGTCTCTTAGTTGTTTTCATTGCTTTATGAATCTCCCTTACCACGGAGTCTGGAAATCTGAGGTGAAGAGCCGGGCGTCCCGTCCGGCCGGACCCTTCGGCTTCGCTCAGGGCAGGCTTGCGAGACGCCCGTCCCTGCATCGTAGAACGATTCTAGTTGCCCGCTTCGATTTTGGCCGTAATCAATCCGACTTTATCGACGCCGGCGGAATGCGCAATATCAATGACGGTGGCGACGTCGGCGAAGGGCACATTGTCATCGCCTTTCACGAACATGATTTTTTCGGCGCGGGTCTTGAAAATGTCTTCCAGGCGGCCCTGCAGAGTTTCCCAGGTGACGTCGTCCTGATTGATCTTGACGCCCGGAGTGTTGCCCGAACCGCGGTCGATCAGTTGCACCACGATGGTGCGATCGGTGGGCGGCGGTTGTTTCTGATCCTTCGGCGGAGGCTGCGGCACCAACGCTTCCAAACCCTTCGGCGTTAGTGGCGTAATCACCATGAAAATGATCAGCAGCACCAGCAACACGTCAATCAGCGGCGTGACGTTCATGTTTGCGTTCTGGACCCCTTTGGGGCCGACTGCCATACTCATATCGAACTCCTAGTTGCGGACTATGATTGCGTTGCCTGCTACTGCCCGCCCGTCGGCACGGTGGCGCCGGTCGGCGGAGCTAGGGCTCCCGACTTCTTTTGATCGGTCAAAAGACCGAGTTGGTCCACGCCGGCGGCGCGAACGTTATCGACGACTTCGACCACCCAACCGAAGTGTGCCCGCTGGTCGGCCTTCAGAAAGACGGTTTTGTCGGTCCGGTTGGCCAGCTTGTCTTTGATCTTGTCGGTCAGTTCATCCACTTTGACTGGATCCGGCCCGAAGAAGACCTTGTTGTCGCGCGTGATCGCAACCAGGAGCGCGTCTTCCTTGTCGGCGTCGTGCATATCCTTAGGACTATTGACCTTCGCCATATCCACCGGGACGCCGTGTTGCAGCATGGGCGTGACCACCATGAAGATGATCAGCAGCACCAGCATCACGTCCACCATCGGGGTGACGTTGATGTCGGAGGTGACGTTGGCCCCTTCGTTTCGTTTTGCTAATGCCATGGAATTCTGTCTCCTGCGTACGCTTGCCTTAGCCTGACCGCAACCATGGAGATGAGGGAGAGTGGGCGCCGGTCGGAACCGGCGCCACTTCCGCAACTCATGTTTGCGACCCGCCAGTCCTGAGACCTAAGACCTAGGACCCAAGACCTGGGTTCTTACGACCGGCGCATGCTCCGGCGCTTCAGGAAGTAATCGATCAGTTCGCTCGACGAGTTGTCCATCTCCACATCGAACGCTTCCACGCGGCCGGTCAAATAGTTGAACATCATGACGGCCGGAATCGCCACGAACAGGCCGACGGCGGTGGTTACGAGCGCTTCCGAAATGCCGCCCGCGACCGCTGCCAGACCGGTTGCCTTTTCCTTGGCAATACCGTTGAAGGCGTTCAGAATGCCGACGACCGTTCCGAACAGTCCCACGAAGGGGGCCGTCGAACCGATGGTCGCCAGTCCGCCCAAGCCACGTTTCAGTTCGGCGTGCACGATGGCTTCGGTGCGCTCCAGCGCGCGCTTCGAAGCTTCAATCGTCTCGCCAGGAATTTCACCCGGGCTATCCTGATGGGCTTTGAATTCCATCAGACCCGCGGTGACCACCTTGGCCAGGTGACTCTTCTTGTTGCGCTCGGCGACTTTGATTGCTTCGTCAATCTTGCCTTCGCGCAGCGCGCCGGCAACCGCCGGAGCGAACGCGCGGGACTGATTGCGGGCGGCGTTGAAAGCCATCCAGCGGTCAATCATCACGCCGATCGACCACCCCGACATGATGAACAAAATAATAACCACGACCTTCGCCAGAATGCCCATCTGCTTCCACAGCGAAATCGGGTCCCAACCGACTGAGCCCTCTTCAAAGAGCCAAGCGGCGAAAAGATGGAAATTACACAGTGCGATTGCTGCCAGGTTCACTACCATGAGTTGCTTTTCCTCCTCGGAACTGGTTCGAATTCATTGCTATACACTTGCTAAAGCCTTTATTCGGGAAAATCGGCGAACTGGACTGTTTGATGCCAGAAAAACCAAAAGCGGGCTGAATCGCTCCTGGGAAACCGCCCCGGTTTCCCGTCTCTGGAAAAGGGGGACGGGGAGGGCCTTCAACCGCCAAAAAACAATCGCTACAGGCCGCCCGGAGAGTCTAGCCTCCGGACAAGCTGAAGTTCACAACCACCTGGGTCTCCACGGCCACCGGCTCGCCATTGAGCAGGTATGGCTTATAACGCCACTGCCTCACGGCCTCGATCGCCGCCGGCGCCAGCATCGGGTGTCCGCTGATCAACTGCAGATTCTGAATCGTGCCGTCCTTGCTGATTTCCGCCTGCAGCACGACCGTTCCCTGAATGCGGGCCTGTTTTGCCAGCGGCGGATAATTGGGCGTAACCTTTCGGATCAAAAGACCGGTCGAGACGCCCGAGGAAACGCGGATGCGCTGCGGTACCGCCTGCCTCGGGATGGCCGCGGTTGAATTAACGATACCACCGATCACGCCGCCCGACGAGCTTCCATAGCCGCCTGGGATTCCTCCCGGGACGCCGCTGCTACCCAGATCCGGCGGTGCTTCCTCTTCCTTGATCATCTGTACGTTCTTTGGAATCTTGGTCGGCGTGCGCAACTGGCCGTTCACCAGTTCGCTCTGCATTTTCACCACCTTAACGACAGCGGCTGCTGGCGGCGGCGGTGGCGGCGGCGGCGGCGGTGGAGCGACCAGGAAAGTCATCAGCTGCGTCTTCGGCAGCGCATCGGTATAAATCAGGGGGATCAGAATCAAGATACAGATGAGCAGAAACTGCAGAGTGAAGGAAAAGATGGTGGTGCTCAACCGCTTGGTCTTGAACCTGTTGCCCGACTCAATAAGGCTGTCTTCAAACATAAGCTTTCTCCTGCACGAAACCCTAAGACAATTTAGACACCGGCCGCATCCACTTTGCTCCCGCTCTTTCCAGCTTTTCGCTCCAGGACTCCTGCCTCTGCGGGCAGGTCCATGATTCTACTCCACATCGCCCGGATTCAAACCTTAACTTTTTCCTTCGACTGCGTCCCGCTGCCCGACCGCAGCGGCATGGCAATCGGCTTTTTGCCCTGCTCGCCCCGCCATTCCTGGTAGGCAACTAAAATCGGGGCGGCGATTGCGATCGAGGAATAGGTCCCGATCAGAATCCC
The DNA here is from genome assembly GCA_041483535.1 of Terriglobia bacterium. Taxonomy (GTDB): domain Bacteria; phylum Acidobacteriota; class Terriglobia; order Terriglobales; family Acidobacteriaceae; genus Acidiflorens. The sequence continues at coordinate 4,686 of JBGPFV010000165.1, forward strand.
GATCACCAGCGCGAGGCTGAACCCATGCAACACTTCGCCCCCGAAAAGGAACAAAGCAAGCACGGTAAGGAAAGTCAGGCCCGCTGTCAAGATCGTTCTGCTCAGGGTCTGATTGATGCTTTTGTTGACAATGTCGGCCAGCCTGTCCCGCCGCAGCAGCTTGACGTTTTCCCGGATGCGGTCAAAGACGACGATGGTGTCATTATTGGAGTATCCGATCAGGGTCAGAATCGCGGCGATCACGGTCAGCGAGATTTCCTTGTCCAGCAGGGAAAACGCGCCCACCGTAATCAGGGTGTCGTGAAACGCGGTCAAAACTGCGGCTACGCCGTAGATCCATTCGAAGCGGAGCGCGAGGTAGATCAGCATCCCGGCCAGCGAATACAGGGTGGCCAACAGCGCCTGTTTGCGCAGTTGCTGCCCCACTTGCGGGCCCACGATATCGACATTGCGGATGCCAAAGTCGGAGATGAAGAAATTGTCCTGCAACGAAGCGACCGCCGCGGGGTCGGCCACCGCTTTCAGTTCCTCGATGGAAGCGAGCACGCCACCTTTCGTCTTGTCGCGATAGTCAACAATGGCTTGCGCCATGGCGTTGTAGCGCGGGTTGGCGTCGGAACCAGACCCGAGACGAAGCGGATCCTTTTCCAGAAGATAATTCGCGATTGTGATTGAGCTGGAGTTGTTCAGATCCTGCTTGCCGGCGTTGGCGCTCGCGCCCTTGCCTTCGAGCGCCTGGATGATCTGCGTCTTGCCTTTGTCCAGGGCTTGTTCGCTGGTCTCCTGAATATCCAGCGCAATCAGCAGTTCATTGTTCGCGGCCTGACCGTATCTCTGCACCCGCGCATTCTTGAGCCCGGCTCGATCGATATCGCTGTGAACGGCGGCCGGATCGGGCGTGTGCGCGTACTTGACATAGACCAGCGTGCCGCCGCGGAAGTCGACCCCCAGCGGAATCCCATGCCAGAACGCCATGGAAAGCACTCCGGCCACGCTGAAGATCAGCGAGAAGGCGAGAAAATACCACTTCTTCCCGAGGAAATCGATGTTTGTGTCTCTGAAGAATTCCATAAGAGCCAGGTTTCAAGGTTGCAAAGTTTCAAGGTTTCAGAGTCAAAACGATCGCGGCCCGTAATCCTTGAAACCTTGCAACCTTGAAACTTTGAAACCTCTTCTTTCTAGATACTCAGCGCTTCGCCGCGCTGCTTCTTGCTCAGCACCCAATCGAAAATCACCCGCGAGACAAACACTGCCGTAAACAGGTTTGCCAACAGACCGAAGACCAGCGTCGTGGCAAATCCCTTGACCGGCCCCGTGCCGAACAGGAACAGAATCGCGGCCGAAACAATCGTCGTAACGTGCGTATCGACAATGGTGATCCAGGCGTGGCTGAAGCCCTGCTCCACCGCCGAGGGCGGCGTTTTGCCGTTCCTCAGTTCTTCCCGGATGCGCTCAAAAATCAGCACGTTCGAATCCACGCCCATGCCAACC
>JBGPFV010000166.1:0-6163 GCA_041483535.1 Terriglobia bacterium
AATCTAAAACCGTCCGGCTTTAAGTTTTTAATTTACCAAATTACCCGATTGCACAATTGCTTTTCTTACCGCGATGCACGGGCTACATAAGGCGGGCGGGGTGCTGGCTCTTTTATGCGCCCATGTCGCGGCGGTTCTGCATTGTCCGATAGAGGCCCGCCGCATCGTCGTCGACATTGCTTCCTGGTACTGGCATTGCATGACGGGACTGTGGATATACATCCTTGTGTTGTTCTCGTTTGCGGCGGGGTGAGCTCTAGAACCTCAAGTTTCTGACGGTGCTGGCAAACAGCAGGTCCTTCGCTTCGCTCAGGATGACAATTCTTAATTTCAGTTTGGCAGGTTGAGCCCAGTTAACTGGCCGCTTTTCGTTCCGCCTCCAGGGAAGCCTACTTCGTGCGAGCAGGTTTCAGCGCGGCTCGCAAATCGGCAATTAAATCGTCCGTGTCTTCAATGCCGACCGAATATCGGATTAGCGCTTCGGGGATGCCGCTGGCTTTGCGTTCCTCCGGCGTGGACTCTACGTGGCTGGTGGTGGCGGGAGGGCCGGCGATGGTTTCAACTGCCCCGAGATTGGCGGCTAGATGGGCGTAGCGCAGGCGGGGAAGCAGTTTCTTGACGGCCGCGAAACCGCCCTTCAGAACGAAACTGAGGACACCACCAAACCCGCTCATCTGGCGGCGAGCGATGTCATGATTCTCGTGCGACTCCAGGCCGGGATAAAAGACGGTTGCGACTTGCGGGTGCGCTTGCAGGAAACGGGCGATCTTGAGGGCGCTTTGGTTCTGCTGGCGAATGCGAAGGTGCAAGGTTTTCATTCCCCGCAGCAGCAGGTAGGCGGCCATGGGGTCGAGGCAGGCTCCCGTAATTTCGCGGAAGTGGTAGATGCGGCTCACCAGGTCACGGCGGCCACAGACGATTCCGCCGAGAGCATCGGCGTGTCCGCCGAGAAACTTGGTGGCGCTGTGCACGACAAGGTCGGCGTCGAGTTTCAGCGGTTGCTGATTGATCGGCGTGGCGAAAGTGTTATCGACAACGACTAGAGCGCCATGGCGATGGGCAGCGTTGGCAAGGCGAGCGAGGTCGATGATTTTGTTGGTGGGGTTGGTCGGGCTCTCCAGATACAGGACCTTGCAGCCGCGGGTGATCGCCGATTCAATCGCCTGGTGATTGGTGGTGTCGCAGAGGGTCACGCCGATCTGAAAGCGCGGCAGAAATTCGATGAAGAGTTTGTTCGTGCCTCCGTAGGTGTCGTTCACCGATACCAGACTGTCGCCGGGCGACAGCAGCGTGAACAGTGTATTGCTGATCGCCGCCATGCCGCTGGCGAAGCTGGTGGCCGCTTCCGCGCCTTCTAAAACCTTTACTTTTTCCTCGAACGCGGCAACCGTCGGATTGGTATTGCGGCCGTAAATGTGGCCGGGTTTCTTGCCTTGCGCCACCTTCAGCCATTCGTCAACATCCTTGTAGCCAAACGAAACGCTGTGCGCGACCGGGACTTGGGTGGAGCCCATCCAGTGAACGGTTTGCTCTCCGGCCCAGACGGAGAGCGTTCCTTGTCCTGGTGCAACGTTGTGATTTTCTTGGGATGAGATATGAGTACTCTTTTTCATGTCGCGCAAGTGTCTCACAAACCTGCTTGAACCACAGTTCTTCAGCAGTCTGAGACGGGGCAAGCCCCGTCTCTACACGAAATGGGCTATTGCAGCAATGGATTCGCTCTAGGACATCAGGCTTCTGACAGTGCTGGCAAACAGCAGGTCCTTCGCTTCGCTCAGGATGACAACTTTCGATCAAGAGGACGAGTCTTAGTCTGAAGCTGCCGACTCGCAACGGCTTTATAATAGAAAGATTCGGTTGCGGGTTTTGATCCGTCTGTAGTGCCAGGGGAAGATGTCGACAGAAAGCATAGTGGTTCGCGGGGCCCGGGTTCATAACCTCAAGAACATTGATTTTGAGATCGAGCACAACGCTCTGACCGTGGTCACTGGCGTCTCCGGTTCGGGCAAGTCGTCGCTTGCTTTCGACACGATCTATGCCGAGGGACAGCGGCGTTACGTGGAGTCGCTGTCGGCATACGCTCGACAGTTTCTGGAGCGGATTGAGAAGCCGGACGTCGATGTGATCGACGGGATCGCGCCCGCGGTTGCCATCAAGCAGAAGAACTCCACGCGCAATCCGCGCTCTACGGTCGCTACCGCCACTGAGATCTTCGATTACCTGCGGCTGCTGTTTGCCCGCGTCGGACGCACTTACTGCCTGCTCTGCGGACAGGAAGTGAAAAAAGATACCGTCGACGAAGTTGTTGACCGGGTGCTCGCTTTGGGCGAGGGCGCTCGGCTGAATGTGTTCTTTCCGATTCAGGCGCATGGTCCGACGGCGGAAGAGGGAAGCGCTAAGAAGGCGGGTGCGAAGAAAAAGTCGGTCAAGCCTAATCTGCCCTCCCGCGCGGTTTCCGATGCCATGCGGGCGCGGCTGTTCGATCTCCGTAAACGCGGCTTCAACCGGCTCTTTCAGAAGGGCAGGGTCTTCGAGTTTTCGACTCCGGAATCGCTGCTCGACGTCAACTTCTCGGAACCTGTGTTTGGGTTGGTGGATCGGCTGGTTGTCTCCGCCGAGCAGCGCTCGCGCATCGTCGATGCCATCGAGATCGGCTATCGCGAGGCCGGCGAAGTAATTTTCGAGGCCGCAATTCGGGATGGGGATGCGGACGGCGAAGCTCCCGAGCGCATGCGGTTCTCTGAGCGCTTCGAGTGCAAGAACGACGGCAGCCGCTACGACGAGCCCGAGCCGCGTCTGTTCTCATTTAACAATCCTTATGGGGCCTGCCCACGTTGCCAGGGCTTCGGCAACACTATCGACATCGATCTTGACCTGGTTATCCCCGACAAAGGCAAGAGTCTGAATGAAGGCGCGATTGAGCCCTGGACGAAGCCAAAGTACAGGCCGCTGTTCACCGAGCTTAAGCGGTTCGCGCGGCAGGCGGGAATTCCGCTGGACGTGCCCTGGTATGAACTGGATGCCGAGCAGCAGAAGATGATGGTCGATGGTGTCCGCGGTTTCGGCGGCATTCGCGGCTTCTTCCAGCATCTGGAACGCAAGAAATACAAACTGCACGTGCGCGTCTTTCTCAGCCGCTATCGCGGATACTCACTGTGCTCGACGTGCGGCGGAACTCGCCTGCGCGCGGAAGCTCGCCAGGTAAAGATCGATGGCAAGAACATCTGCCAGGTGTGCAGTATGACCGTCGAAGGAGCGGCCCGCTTCTTCTGTCAACTCCGGCTCTCGACGGAGCAAGCCGCGATTGCGGACAGGCTGCTGATTGAACTCCGGGAACGGCTGCGTTTCCTTAACGACGTCGGCCTTGAGTATTTGACGCTGGACCGTCTCGCCTCGACACTCTCGGGCGGCGAAGCGCAGCGCATACAACTCGCCACTTCACTCGGCTCGCGCCTGGTGGGCACGCTGTATGTGCTCGACGAGCCTTCCATCGGGTTGCACAGCCGCGATACGCATCGGCTCATCAAGATTCTGCACGACCTGCGCGACCTGGGAAATACGATCCTGGTGGTCGAGCACGATCCCGATATCATGCGCGCCGCCGATCGGATTCTCGACCTCGGTCCGGGCGCCGGGGAGAATGGCGGAAAAGTCGTGGGCGCGGGCACCTACGACGAGATCGTCAAGATGCCGCACTCGCTCACCGGCCGCTACCTGGCCGGCGAACTTCGCATCCAGATTCCACTGCGACGGCGTCAGCCGGGATCCCACAAACTCCGGATCACCGGCGCGCGGGCGCACAATCTGAAACGCATCGATCTGGAAATTCCGTTGAGAATGCTGGTGGCGATAACGGGCGTTTCGGGCTCGGGAAAATCCTCGTTGCTGCATGACGTGATTTATCAGGCGTTGGCCACGGCCAAGCGGCAGGTTAGTGGCGGCGGCGCGGCGAAGTTGTGGGATGAGATCGAAGGCGACCAGTTTCTTGATGAAGTTGTCCTGGTCGATCAATCGCCCATCGGCCGCACTCCGCGCTCGAATCCGGTCACCTATATCAAGGCGTTCGACATCATCCGCGAACTGTTTGCTTCGCTGCCGGAAGCGCAAAAACGCGGCTTCCCTGCCGGATACTTTTCTTTCAACGTTCCCGGCGGGCGTTGCGATAACTGCCAGGGCGACGGCACGGTCACGGTCGAGATGCAGTTTCTGGCCGATGTGGAACTGATCTGCGACGAATGCAAGGGTGCGCGCTACAAGCCGCAGGTGCTCGAAATTCATTACAAAGGCAAGAGCATTCACGAGGTGCTGAACCTCACCATTCGCGAAGCACTCAAGTTTTTTGCCGAGGTTCCGCGGCTCACGGAGAAATTGCGCGTGCTGGACGAAGTGGGCCTCGGCTACCTGCGCCTTGGGCAGTCGGCCACGACGCTCTCGGGAGGCGAGGCGCAGCGCATGAAACTGGCGGCGCATCTTCAACCTGGAACTCGGCAGCTCGGAAGCCGTGCGGTGAGCCGCATGGCAGAGGGTGGCGACGGGGCGAAACGCAAGCGCCACATACTTTACATTTTCGATGAACCTACTACCGGGCTGCATTTCGACGATGTCAGCAAACTACTTTCCGCGTTTCGCCGTCTAATCGATGCGGGAGGGTCGATTGTCGTCATCGAGCATAACCTGGAAGTGATCAAGACGGCAGACTGGGTGATCGACCTTGGTCCGGAAGGGGGCGATCGCGGCGGAAAGGTCGTCGGATTCGGGCCGCCGGAAGCGATTGCGGAGTTGAAGAACTCTTACACTGGGCAGTATCTGAAGCGGGTTTTGAACGGAAAAGCGCGGAACGGCGATCAGTAGAATAGAAGTGGTTAGGGTTTATGTGAGAACTCGGTCGTCCCTCCGGGATTTGGATCGTTTCTTCCACTCTTCCCAGCGCTAAAGCGCTGGGCTAAGTTCGGTCGCCCCTCCGGGGCTGGATACTTATGAAGCGGCCGGTTACCAACGCGATCCTGTTCATCGTTCTTACGGCCTGGCTAGCCGTCAGCGCCCTTGCGCAGACCCACACCACCGTCCGGCATTACAAGGAACGCATCGATGACACACCTCCGGAAATCGCGCAGGCCGAAGATGCAATCCAGAAAAACGATTTTGCCGCGGCGCAAACGCTGCTGAAAAAGGCGATCGACAAAGACCCCAAGAACTATCAGGCGTGGTTCGATCTTGGATTCGTTCTTAACCGCCTGGACCGCACCGAGGAATCGATCCACGCCTACCGGCAATCGGTGGCCGCCAAGCCCGACGTTTTTGAATCGAACCTCAACCTGGGCCTGATGCTGGTGCGCGCGAATAATCCCGACGCCGAGCAGTTTCTGCGCGCGGCCACCACGCTCAAACCCACCGGGCATACTCCAGCAGATCGCGTCGAAGAAGGTCAGGCGCGTGCCTGGCTCGCGCTGGCGCATTTGCTCGAAAACACAAAGCCAGAGGACGCACTGCAGGCTTACCGCAAAGCTTCCGAGCTTACTCCGAAGGATCCTGAACCGTATCTCTCGGCCGGATTGCTGCATGAGCGGCGCAAGGAATTCTCCGACGCGGAAGCGGAATACAAACAAGTGCTGACGCTCGATCCGCACACGACTGATCCGCACACGGCTGATCCGGCCACCACGGCAGCCGCCATCGGCCTGACCAACATTTACATGAAGTCCAACCGCCTGGGCGACGCTGAACCCTTGCTGCGTAAGTTGGCCGCCGACCGAGCCGATGATTCCGGGGTTCATCTACAACTCGGGCGCGTGCTGGACGCGGAAGGGAAAAAGGATGAGGCAATCACGGAGTTCCAGACCGTGCTCAAACTATCCCCCGCGGACTCCGACGCGCAGCGTGAACTTGCCGACCTGTATTCGAGTGCGGGAAAGAACGATCTCGCGGAAAGCGCATATCGCGCTCTGGTCGCCACCCAACCGAAAGACGCTGAACTGCATCGCGGCCTGGGACAGGCGTTGTTGCGTCAGAAGAAATTTCCGGAAGCCGAACAGGAATTTTTGGTTGCGCTCCGACTGAAGCGCGATTGGCCGGAGATCTACGTCGATCTGGCGTTTGCGGCTAGCGAGAATCAGCACTACGACCTCACGGTCCGAGCGCTGAATGGGCGCGCTTTATTGAATTC
>JBGPFV010000167.1:0-6076 GCA_041483535.1 Terriglobia bacterium
GCTCCTTCAGGCACGTGTACATGGATATCCAGGCTGCGGTAGAAGTCACGTGACAAGCCCAGGCGATGGGCGCGGGAGCGCACGTACGACATGGCCGCTTGGGCCGATTCCTGCATCACATCGCCAAGCTTTCCGGTCAACGTGAGCTTGCCTTTGCCGTCCACGACGGTGGCTTCGGTGCTCAGGATGGAGCCGCCGACCTCGGTCCAGGCCAAGCCCGTGACCAGACCGACTTCGCTCTTTTCGTGGGCCAGTGTGTCGCGAAACTTGATCACGCCCAGGAAATCGTTGACGTTGTCATTCGCGATGGCGACGTTATAGCCTTCGCCTTCCTTCACCACTTTGCGCGCAACCTTGCGGCAAACGTTGCCGATTTCGCGTTCCAGATTGCGGACGCCCGCTTCCCGCGTGTAAGAACGAATCAGGGCGGTGATGGCTTCGTCGGTGAACTTCAGATTCTTCTCGGTCAATCCTGCCTGCAGAAGCTGCTTCTTAACCAGGAACTGTTTGGCGATCTCGACCTTCTCGTATTCGGTGTACCCGTGCAGACGCAGCACCTCCATCCGATCCTGTAAGGCAGGCGGGATGGTGTGCATGACGTTAGCAGTGGCTATGAAGAAGACTTGCGAGAGATCGTATTCGACGTCGAGGTAGTGGTCCACGAACATGAAATTCTGTTCGGGATCGAGCACTTCGAGCAGTGCCGCCGAGGGATCGCCGCGGAAGTCCATGGACATCTTGTCCACTTCGTCCAGCATGAAGACCGGATTCTTGGTGCCGGCCTTCTTCATCATCTGGATGATCTGTCCAGGCAGGGCGCCGATATAGGTGCGGCGGTGACCGCGGATCTCGGCTTCATCCCGCACCCCGCCCAGCGACATACGGACGAACTTACGGCCCGTGGCCTTGGCAATCGACATCCCCAGCGAAGTCTTGCCGACTCCCGGAGGTCCGACGAAGCAAAGGATCGAGCCCTTGGGATTCTTGACCAGTTGCCGCACCGCCAGGAATTCAAGGATGCGGTCCTTGATCTTTTCTAGTCCGTAGTGATCTTCGTTCAGAACTTTCTCGGCGCGGGTGATGTTGCGGATTTCTTTCGATCGCTTCTTCCAGGGAACGGCCAGCAGCCAGTCCAGATAGTTGCGTGAGACCGTGGATTCGGCGGACATGGGCGGCATGGCTTCCAGCTTCTTCAGTTCCTGGATCGCCTTCTCGCGAACTTCCGGCGGCATGCCCGCCGATTCGACCTTCTTCTTCAGTTCGTCGAATTCGCTCTTTTCGCCGCGTCCCAGTTCTTTCTGGATGGCCTTGATTTTCTCGTTGAGGTAATACTCTTTCTGCGCCTTTTCCATCTGCCGCTTTACCCGCGACTGGATGGTGCGGTCCATGTTGAGCTTTTCGATTTCCACGTCGAGCACGTCGCCGATGCGGTTCAATCTTTCCGCGGGATCGAAGATCTCGAGCAGTCCCTGTTTTTCTTCGATGGCAAGCTGCAGGTTGGCGGCGATGGTGTCGGTCAACTTGGCCGGATCTTCCATGCGCACGGCGGCGATCATGGTTTCGTAGTTCAGCGACTGGCACAGCTTTACATATTGCTCGAACAATCCGGTGACGCGCTGCATGCCCGCTTCAATCGGCGCCGTGGTCTCGGTGGCATAGCGGGCGACTCGCACCGTGGCCTGCAAATAACCTTCGGTCTCGACTACCTGCAGGATCTTGCCGCGCTCGATGCCTTCAACCAGAACTTTAATATTTCCATCTGGGAGCTTCAGGCTCTGCACGATGTTGACGATGGTGCCGACCTGGAAGATGTCTCCGGCCTTGGGCTCGTCGATCGAGGCATCGTGCTGGGTGGCAAGAAAGATCTTCTTATCGCTGGCCAGAGCTTCTTCGAGCGCGCGTACGCTCGACTCCCGGCCCACCACGAACGGCGTCATCATGTAGGGGAAGATGACCACGTCCCGAATGGGCATCATGGGTAGTTTCTTGCTCTCGAACTTTTCCTTGGGGTTCGACAACTCGGTCTCCCGTCTCTGGTCAGGTTCCTAGATCATTTCTCGATTGTGTATCGTCTGGGGCCCCCAGTCGTCCCTATGGGACTCCATCTGAAGGCCGCAGATATTCCCGGCGCTGAAGCGCCGGGCTATTTTCAATTGTCCCTTCGGGACAAAGCTTTCACCATATGCCATTGCAAGAACTGTTTTTAACTTGCCGCTTTCTCGATCATGGCCAGCGAGACGTTCCGCATCTCCACCATCTCGCGAGTCACTTCAAACTCTTTGACTTTCTTCTGGCTGGGCAGACTATACATCAGTTCGAGCATGAGTTCTTCCAAAATCATGCGCAAGCCGCGAGCGCCCACTTTGCGCGCCATCGCCTGGCGGGCAATGGCACGGTTCGCGTCGTCGCTGAACTTCAGCCGCACGTTTTCAAACTCGAACAGGCGCTGGTACTGTTTCACGATCGCGTTCTTGGGGCGGGTCAGAATTTCCACCAGCGCGTTTTCGTCCAGTTGTTGCAGCACTCCCATGACCGGGAGGCGCCCGACGAATTCGGGGATGAGCCCAAACTTGATCAGATCTTCCGGCTGCGCTTCCGACACGAGCTCAAAACTGCGCAGCGCGGCCAAGCCCGCCTCGGTTTCCGTATCTTCACCCAGGCGGAAGCCCAAAGCCTTCTTGCCGATGCGGCGGCCTATGATTTTCTCCAGGCCGACGAAGGCGCCGCCGCAGATGAACAGGATGTTCGTGGTATCGACGGGCGTGAATTCCTGGTGCGGGTGTTTGCGCCCACCCTGCGGTGGAACGTTAGCGATCGTGCCTTCCAGAATCTTGAGCAGCGCCTGTTGCACGCCCTCGCCCGAGACGTCGCGCGTGATCGATGGATTTTCGTCCTTGCGCCCGATCTTGTCGATTTCGTCAATATAGATGATGCCGGTTTGGGTGCGGCTGACATCGCCTTCGGCCGATTGCAGGAGCTTGAGGATGATGTTCTCGACGTCTTCGCCGACATAGCCGGCTTCGGTGAGCGTGGTCGCGTCGACGATGGCGAACGGCACATCGAGCATGCGGGCGAGGGTTTGCGCCAGCAGCGTCTTGCCCGTGCCGGTCGGTCCGATCAGCAGGATGTTGGACTTGGTCAGTTCGACGCCGTCGCCGGTGCGCTGGCGGTTCATGTAGATGCGCTTGTAATGGTTATAGACGGCGACCGCCAGCTTCTTCTTGGTTTGCTCCTGTCCGATGACGTATTCGTCGAGGAACGTCTTGACTTCCTGCGGCTTTGGCAACTGGTTCGGAACCGCCGCCGCCGGCGTTGCCGTGCGGTCGTCTTCGAGAATCGAGTTGCACACGGCGACGCACTCGTCGCAAATGTATGCGCGGGGATAGTCGCTCGGCGACGAGATTAGCTTGGCCACCGCGTCCTGCGCCTTGTGGCAGAACGAACAGCGCAACATCTCGTCCGATCCCGATTTGGTCTTCACCGGCCTGACTCCTTGTTTGGTACTGCGGTCGCCGTATCGCCTGACCCAACCTAACGTCGCAAAAACCGCGACGTTAGGATGGGGCACCCGCCGCGTCTCTACACTACTTCACGAACTGCCGATCATACCTCTATCTTGTCTTATAGATGATATCGTCGATGATTCCGTATTCCTTCGCCTGCTGCGAGTTCATGATGAAGTCGCGTTCCACGTCCTTTTCCACTTTATCCAGCTTCTGGCCGCTGTGCTTGGCCAGTAACTGATTAGTAATCTCCCGCATGCGCAGGATCTCGCGGGCATGAATGTCAATATCGGTCGCCTGTCCCGAGAGCCCGCCCATGGAAGGCTGGTGGATGAGGATGCGGGAATTGGGCAGCGCCAGCCGCTTCTTGGCTTGGCCCGCCGAAAGCAGCAGCGCCGCCATCGAAGCCGCCTGGCCGATGCAGATGGTGGTCACGTCGTTCTTCACGTACTGCATGGTGTCGTAGATGGCCATGCCCGAGGTGATCGACCCGCCCGGCGAGTTGATGTAGAGCTGGATGTCTTTCTCCGGGTCTTCCTGGGCCAGGAACAGCATCTGGGCGATCACCAGGTTGGCGATGTTGTCGTCAATCGGCGTGCCAATAAAGATGATGTTGTCGCGGAGCAGCCGGGAATAAATGTCATAGGCCCGTTCACCTCGGCCCGTCGACTCGATTACCATCGGTACCAGCATCATTCAGCCTTTCCACACTCCCGCCCCGAGGTCGCTCTCGCCGGCTCTGGGGAGGATCGAAATGGTCCGCATCGTCATTCATCGATTATGCGGACTGGTGATACAGAAATTCGAGGGTCTTCTCGTTGCGGATTCTTGTTCGTATCCTATCGAGGCCCCCATCCCGTGTCAAACGAGCGCGTACGGCTTCGGACGTCTGTTTAGATTGTCGTGCCAGCGATTCCAGTTCCCGATCGAACTCTTCGTCGCCGACCTGGATCTCCTCTTCCTCCGCCACCCTTTCGAGCAGCAGCGCCGCTTTTACATCGTGAATCGCCTGCTCGCGTTGCGCCCCGCGCAGACGGCTCAAGTCCAGTTTCTTCATCTGCTCGGCGGTCAGACCCTGGGCCGCCAGCGCCCGCAGTCCCCGCTCGATGCGAATGTCAATCTGCTGTTCGATCAACGAATCGGGAACCTCAAAATCGTTCCGCTGAATCAGTTCCGCCACCAACTTTTCCTTGGCGGCATGTTCGGCTTCATGCTTGCGCTCGCTTTCGATTTGCTCACGAACCGTTTTTCGCAGGTCGTCCACCGTCTGGAACTCGCCCAGTTGCTTGGCGAACTCGTCGTTCAATTCCGGCAGACTCTTCTGTTTGATCGACTGCACCTTCACGCTGTAACTGAACGTCTTGCCCGCCAGGCGCTTATCCTGGGTATCCGCGGGATAGTTCACGTCAAACGTGCGCTCGTCTCCGGCGCTGGTCCCGCGCAGGTGCTCGGTGAATTCCGGCATGGTGTTCTGTCCCGCGATTTCGACCAGGACTTCATCCATGTGCACGGGCTGGCCTTCGCCGGACTTGGGTTCGCCGGATTGTGGTTCGGCCTTGGGATTGCCGTCGAGGGAGACCTGGGCGAAATCGCCATCGGCGAGGGCGCGGCCCTCCACCGGATTGAAACTGGCATGACGCTCGCGCAGATCGGCCAGCGCCTGCTCCACGTCCGCCTCGGACACCGCAATCTCCGGTCTATCGGAGCGCAACTCTTTGTAGCCTTCCAGCTTGATCTCCGGCAACACCTCGAAGGCGGCTTTGAAGCGCAGCGGCTCGCCATCGTGGAGGTGCAGGTCCGTGACCCGAGGCTGGGATACGGGATGCAGGCTCAAGCGCTCAGCCTCCTGCCGGAAGAAGCGGGGAACCAGGGCCTCGACCATGTCGGTCTTAATCTCTTCCGAAAAACGCTGGCGAATAATCGACGCCGGAACATGGCCGCGCCGGAAGCCGGGAATGCGCGCCACCTTCTGATATTTCTGGATGAGGGTGTCGGTCTGCCGGTTGACGTCGGCGACCGGAATCTCAACCACGATCTCGCGTTTGGTGGTGCTTTCTTTGGTAGTGCTTTCTTTCAAATCCGTGGGGCTCACAAATGCCTTTCCCATGCAGCAGCGGCAGCCGAGTCGGAAGGAAATTGCCCGGCTGCGACGCCTGGTGACGCTGTTTGAGTGTAAAGACTTCGGAAGAGCAACGTCAAACGGCGGAAGGGGATGACCTGAGGAAGGCCGTTCTTTCTGGTGAATGGGCCGGTCCTAACGGTTGGGAAGGGTCGCGATCCCGGTCAAATCCAACAGATTGCGATCGGCCGTGACTAACGTTAGACCGAGCACCTTGGCGGTTGCCACCAGGAAACGATCCGCCGGATCGGCGTGGTGAAGGGAAAGGGACAATCCGGCCATAACAATCTCGCTGGTCAGCGGCGCTTCTCGCAGTTGTTCGGTGTATCGCTTGGCCCAGCCATAGGGATTCTCGACATGTACGCGGCCTTTCCGCATCAGGGTAAGGGCCTCCCAAACACTCACGGGCGATATCCATAGTTCATTGCCGGTATTCGAGAGCTCGGCCGTAACC
>JBGPFV010000168.1:0-6051 GCA_041483535.1 Terriglobia bacterium
ATGTCATGGGACTAGACACGTACTGTGCGCAAGGGTGGGATTCAAGGCAGCCTTTCCCTTCTAGGACTTCTTCCTAGTCCCAACCATGCGGCGCTGGGCAGATTCATCACATCTTTCTCTAAAAGACAAAAAGTAAAAAACGCACTCTCGGAAACCCCAAGGCCGTTCTGCAGGAGGTCTTTTCGTTCCGCCCGAAGTGCCCGGATTTGTAACCCGGTCTCGCACACGCGTTTGGGAGCTCCGCGAAACTCCATTTGGAGTACAATTCCGACCCCAGGAGGTGTTGCATGCGTGTGCTAACTTGGATTACCGCGTTGATATTCGGGCTGGCGTTGGCCTGTATGGGCACGTCGGCCGCTGCGGCGCAGGACCTCGACTCCGTCAAGGCCGATGCCGCCCATCACAAGGTGGAGTTTGAGAACGACCAGGTGCGCGTCGTGCGCTATGCCATCCCGCCTGGCCATAAGACCGCCAACCACAGCCACCCCAACAGCGTGAACATTCTGCTGGCAGACCTGAATGCCAAATTCACCACGCCGGACGGCAAGACCACAGAGATCCATGGGAAAGCCGGAGCAGTGGGTTGGCGGGGCCCCACGACGCACGTGGTGGAGAACACCGGAGACAAGCCCATCGAAGGAATTATGGTGGAGCCGAAGAAGCCGTCGTCGGCGTTGCCGGCTGGCGCACTCGATGTCGTGGCCGCAGATCCCAAGCACAGCAAGGTGGAGTTTGAAAACGACCAGGTGCGCGTCATCCGCTACCACTACGATCCAGGAGACAAGTCCCCCATGCACGGACATCCGGATAATGTGCAAGTGCTGCTGACCGACACCCAGGCGAATATCACCACGCCCGACGGTAAAACCGCACCGATCAGCGGGAAAGCCGGAGACGCGCACTGGCGGCAGGCCGGACAGCACTGGGTGCAGAACACGGGCGACAAACCGTTTGAGGGCATTCTGGTGGAGATGAAGGGCACGCCCGGAACCAAGACCACGGGTGAGTGAAGAAGACCTTCATCAGCTTAATACTCAGGAACAGGAGGCATCTATGAAGCGATGATTTGCATTTGCGAACGCCGAGCTGACTAGCGGCTAGCCACGTCCGCCTGCTCGTGTGCGTGATAACTCGACCGCACCAGCGGACCCGATTCGACGTGCTTGAATCCGAATTTCAGCGCTTCTTCTTTCAGCGATTCGAACTCGGCGGGCGTGTAGTAGCGCGTCATCGGAAGATGATCTTTTGACGGGCGCAAATACTGCCCAATCGTCAGAATATCCACGCGGCGCTCGCCCAGGTCGCGGAAGACTTCAATCAGTTCCACGGTCTCCTCGCCGATTCCAACCATCACGCCGCTCTTAGTAACCGTTGCCGCGTCCCACCGCTTGGCGTTCGCCAGCAGATCGAGCGTTCGCTGGTAGCGCGCGCCCGAGCGCACCGCGCGGTACAGCCGCGGAACGGTTTCGGTATTGTGGTTGAGCACGTTGGGCTTGGCTTCGAGCACGATGCGCAGCGGCGCTTCCAGCCCCTGAAAATCGGGAATCAGCACCTCGACGCGGCACTCCGGCACCAGCTCGCGAATCTGCCGGATGGTTTCGGCAAAAATCTTCGCGCCGCCAACGTTGTCGTCGTCGCGGTTCACGCTGGTCACCACCGCATGACGCAGCCCCAGCGTGGCAACCGCTTCGGCCACGCGTCGCGGCTCGTCCCAGTCAATCGCCTCCGGACGCCCCTTCGGCACCGCGCAAAACCCGCAGCGCCGGGTGCAGATATCGCCCAGCAACATGAAGGTCGCGGTTTTATGGTGCCAGCATTCTCCAATGTTCGGACACTGCGCCGACTCGCAAACCGTATGCAGCCCCAGCCCGCGCGCCAGCTTCTTCAAGTTGTGGAAGTTCTCGCCAACCGGAGCCTTGGCCTTGAGCCACGACGGCTTCGGGCTGCGGACGACGGGGCCAAGGTCGATCTGGATGAGCTGAGAAGATGCGGACATGACGAAGCTTGATTTTATCAGTTTGCCCGAAACGCTGATGCCGTTGCCTACTCCCTCACTGTGGAGTTGCTGAAGGTTCGGTGGTGGGCTTGTCCTTTTCAGTCCTGGTCTTCTTGGTAGCCATGGTTTTATCTACCCACTCGTCGGCGGTCTTTAAGTCGGCGTCACGGGCTGCTGGGTTATCGCACTGGATATCGGCGCGTTCCCGGTACATCAAGTTCATATACGCCATTGCATCGTCATAATCGGGACGAAGCTCAATCGCCTTGTTCAGGTTGTCGATGCCTTCCTGAACGTTGGCGCTATTCTTCTCTCTCATTTCGGCACAAACCCCCTTGTCCTTGGCAGGGAGAGAATCATCGGGCTTCATGCCGAGTTTGGTACGCTCTTCCTGACGCGGAACGTAGGTCAGATTCCAGTCGATCACCCCTACGGAATAGTGGGACTCAGCGTCGCCGGGTCGCAAGTCCAACGCCATACGGTAATACTTCTTGGCATCATCGAACTTTTTCATTTGTTGGTAAAGGTAAGCGATGCCTTTCGAGCTGACGAGCTTTTCTGCGTGCGCTGGGTTGCCATCTAGCACATGCTGAAACTGGTCGATGGCTTGTTCTGCCATGCGATCGTTTTCCGGTGTGTCGACACCGGGAATGTATTGCTGGCTATATGCCGTGGCGACGTAAACACGCGCGACCACATTCTCCGGAGCCAGTGCCAGGCACCTCTCAAAATGCTGAATTGCTTCCTCGTACCTGGCGTGCTTATAGGCCTGAACCCCGAGGTTCATTTCCTCGGCGGTTGTCGTCTGCGCTGAGAAGTTAGCGGAAAAGGGCGTGAATAGGACGAGAACCACGGCGACGACTCGGAGCCTGAGCTTCACGGTGCGACCTCCCGTGCGCATTCTGCGCGACACGAGTATAGCTTCCTTACTTCAGATGTACCGCCGCCTCCGAGCGCCTCGGCCTAGCTGATTTTCCGCCGCGATCGCCAATCGTCACGGACTTAGGCATCGCGTACTTCGGCTTGATCTCGTGGCATCCGGCTTCGCAATACACTCCGCCCGCGGCCGATTCGGGCGTCGGCATCGGCGAATTCACGGCGAGTTCCCGGTCGGCTTCGAGCTGCCGCTCCACACCGGCGATCAGTTTTTCGTTTTCCGCAAGCGACAGCCACTTTTTCCTGTTCACCAGATAATCTTCGAGCCGGGCAATCGGGTCGCGCCGCTTCCAATATTCAAACAGCGGTTTCGGAACATATTCGGCCGCGTCATGAATGGCGTGCCCCTTCATGCGCATCATTTTCGCTTCGATCAGCGTTGGACCTTCACCGCGTCGAGCGCGCTCGCAGGCTTCGTGGCAGGCGTCATAGACCTGGCAGGCGTCGGTGCCATCGACGATCACGCCGGGGATTCCGTAGGCGATGGCGCGTTCCGCCAGATCCTTGACGCGAAACTGCATGTCGGCGGGCGTGGAGTATCCCCAAAGATTATTTTCGACAATCAGCACCAGGCCGAGATTCTGCACGGCGGCGAAATTCAAGCCCTCGTAAGTCACGCCGGTCGACTGGCCCCCATCGCCGATGTAAGTCATGACGGCGATGCGTTTGCCCTGCAGCCGCGCCCCGAGCGCCACGCCCGCCAGCACCGGAATCAAATCGCCCAAAGTGGAAATCGGCGCCACCACGTTGCGCTTCTCGATATCGCCAAAGTGCGAGGAAGCATCGCGTCCCTTGGTGGGCGATCCCGACTTCGCCATGTACTGCATCATGATGTCGGCGGGCGAGAAGCCTCGCACCAGCAGCGACCCCTGGTTCCGGATCATCGGCCCCAGCCATTCGTCTTTATGAAGCGCGTAAGCGGAGGCGCACGAGCAAGCCTCCTGCCCCAGCCCGAAGTACACGCCGCCGACGACCTGCCCCTGTTTGTAGAGATTTTCGAGCGCCGTTTCCATGCGGCGGTTGAGCAGCATCCAGCGATAGATTTCGATGCACTGCTCCCGGCTCAGGTATTTTGACTCGCGGATCGGCGGCGCCGGCGCGGAGAGATCGCCACTCTCCACCTCATAGCGAACTTCATCCCCAGCACGAACCTGGCGCAACGTGAAGCTCGGCTTCTCCAACCTGTAATCGCGGATGGTGTAGCTGCGCAGATCGCCGCCCGGCTCTGCGCTCTTAGCTCTTGGCTTTTGGCTCTTGACTTTGAGATGTGAGCTGGTTTTTGTCCGATCGTGTTTCGCGGTGGGAACGCTTTTCTTTTTCGCCATGGTCAGTCCGCGAACATGCTAGCGCACAGATAGCGTCGGCGTCTCGCGAGTTCCGTCTGTAGAGACGGGGCTTGTCCCGTCTCCTTTGGACGCGGCCGGAGACGCGGCAAGCCGCGTCTCTACGGGATTCGTTCAGGCGCGAAACAAATCGTCTTCTCCGCGTACCCGCCGCAACTCGTCCGGCGCTTTCATCGGCACTCCCACGCTGTTCCCGAGCAATGCATCGACCGTCTCCACCCACAGCATCTGGCTTCGGAAGACGCTCCCGAAGTTCCGCGACACCGCCTGCACCACCTCGGCCAAGTCGAGTTGCCGCCCCAGTTCCTTCGCCATCGACGTCACCGGCTTCGCTGTAATTCCGCAAGGCACGATCAGGTCGAAGTAGTCGAGATCCGTATTCACGTTCAAAGCGAAGCCATGGGAAGTAACGGAGCGCGAAATGTGCACGCCGAGCGCGGCGATCTTGGCTTCTGCCGTGTGGAGGCGGGTCTCCGACCCGCCCCGATCGGGCCGAAGGCCCGATCCCACACCAGCAGGTTCCGTCCAAACTCCGGTGAGTCCCGCAACCCGCTTCGTGGCAATTCCGAAATCGCCGCAGGTGCGGATCAGAACCTCCTCCAGTCGCCGAATATAGTCAACCACCCCGAGCGTCTTGTGCCTCGTCTGGCTTAGATCGGCTGTCGAATCCGACGGCTCTAACTGAGAACTGAGAGCTGAGGGCTGAGAGCTGCCGTATCCCCGCAGATCGTGCTCCCGCAAATCGTGCTCCCGCAAATCAAAGATCGGATACCCGACCAGTTGCCCTGGCCCGTGAAACGTAACATCCCCGCCGCGATCGCACTCAAATACCTCGACCCCGCGAGCGGCGAGCGCCTCGGTCGAAGCCAGCACGTTGGCCGCTTTGGCGTTGCGTCCCAGAGTAATCACGGGCGAGTGTTCGAGCAGCAGCAGCACGTCGCCGATCTGCCCCGCCTTGCGCAATTCGACCAGCTTGCGCTGCAACCGCAACCCGTCGGCATAGCTGACGACGCCAAGTTGGACGACGGAAATGGAAATCACGGTTAGAAAGCATTATAGGCTGCAAGTTTGCCGGTGGAGCACCAGGCGTCCTCGCCCGGCCGCGATGCTGCTCCGGACGGGCGAGGACGCCCGTCGCTCCACCGCCCCAAACTTCCCTTGCGCACTGCCAGTATCTTTTTTTATTCTCCCCTTGCGTAATGCCGAGGAGTTTGGTATAAACGATTGACCGAGGACAAGTGACTGTGTGTCTAGGCTTGCCCGCTGAATCCTCGCGGCAGCTTTTGGCATCCAATTCAGTAAGCCTCCAACTGACCCCTTTCCGGGGTTCGCATTCGGGGACAAGGTTCCCTGAAGGGTTTCCGCGAATAGCAGAGCCTCTAAGCGATCTTTAATTTATGAATCGTCTTCCGCTTCGGCCTGCGCCGGATTTTGTGGCGAGTCCAAGTGGAAGCGCGTTTTCGGGCGCGCTGTAAAGAAGATTTCTCCGGTTTGCCTCACCGCAATTTCTGGATCGAAACTCTCCCCACTGTTGAAAACAGGTGGAAATCCTGTGCAATCAAGGGGTTGACAGCAGTCGCAGAGAACGCGTAGCTTTAACAAGTTTCGAGGACGCCTAAATCCTGCAAGGGGTTTGGGCGGACTGAAGGCGCACCGCTCAGGCGGAAAGCGGATCGGTCTTTGACAAAAGGTTGAACGTGCCAGTCGTGAGAAACAAATGTTCGGGCTCAAGTCTGAACGTACTCACAAGATAGGACCTTCGTCACAGCAGACGGA
>JBGPFV010000169.1:0-6047 GCA_041483535.1 Terriglobia bacterium
GCCCCGGCGGAGAGCCGGTGCGTGCTCCTGCTTTGCGCGATTCCGTATTGGCGGATTTTATAGAGCAACGCTTTGTAGCTGATCTGCAGCAGCGCCGCGGCTTGTTTGCGATTCCAGTTCGTCTCTTCCAGAGCGCGGGCGATGGCTTCGGCTTCCGCTTCATCTTTGGCATTGCGCGACAGCGACTTCAGGCCGCCCCCGGAATCGGCGCCCGCGAACGCGGTTCGGCCGGCGACCTCGGCGTGCATTCCTCCACCGCCATCGGGCCGGGGCTGCAACTCCGATGCGGCCAGCGTTTCGTCTCCCAGTACCAAATAGCGCTTGATGAAGTTGCTCAGTTCGCGAAGGTTGCCCGGCCAGGAATGCCGCATGCACGCCTCCATCAACGGAGGCGAAAGCGGCAACGGAGGACGCGCGTACGACTCCGACATCCGCGACATGAAATGCTTCAGCAGAATCGGGATTTCTTCCTTGCGCTCGCGCAGCGGCGGCAGCGACATGGTGAATGCGTTCAGGCGGTAATAGAGATCCTCGCGCAGACGCTTGTTGGCGAGCGCTTCGGGAATATTGATGTTGGTGGCGGCCAGGATGCGAACATCGACTTTGACCAAGGTGCGGCTTCCCAGGCGCGAGAACTGCTGGTCCTGCAGCACGTGCAGCAGCTTGGCCTGCAGCCCCGGCGGCATTTCGCCGATTTCGTCAAGCAAGATGGTGCCTTTGTTGCAAAGTTCGAACTTGCCCGGCTTGGGGTGCGTGGCCCCGGTAAAGGCTCCCGCTTCGTACCCGAACAGTTCGCTTTCCAGCAAATCGGCAGGCACCGCCGCGCAATTCACTTTCAGGAAAGTGCGGTGGGCGCGCGGAGAGAGTTTGTGGATCAGGCGCGCCAGCACTTCCTTGCCGGTACCGCTTTCACCGAGCAGAAGCACGGGGATGTCGACGTTGGCGACCAGCGCCGCCTGCGAGCGAATCTTCTTCATCGCCGGGCTGGCCGCGACGAAGAATACGTCGTCGCAAAGTTCCTCGACCTCGCCCGCATAGCTCTCCCCTTTGGCCGTGCCGACGCACTGTCCGATGACCGCGTCAAGCTCGGCTTTCTGGAAGGGTTTGGTCAGATAATCGATCGCCCCCAAGCGCATCGCCTGCACCACTTTGCGCGTGTCATTCACGCAGGAGAGCATTACGACTTTCAATCCCGGCTTCAGGTGGCGGAGTTGCGCGAGTGTCTGCAACCCGTCAATGCCCGGCATGAGTAAATCGAGCAGCACCAGGTCGGGCTGCAGTCCCTTTTGCACGCGCTCCACCGCTTCTTCCCCGGTGCTGGCAGTTTGAACCTTGTGCTCATCCACTTCCAGCAGGGTGCGGATATAGCGCAGCATTCCCGGTTCGTCGTCCACCAGCAGGATGTTGGCGGCTTCGCTCATTTCGTTCCTCGTGGCGGAGTAATCGGAAGCGGCTTCAGGGGAACTAGAAAAGAAAACTTGGCGCCGGCTCCCGGTTCGCTCTCCACCCAAATCTTGCCGCCCATGGCCTGAAGAAGCCGGCGCGATATGGCCAGTCCCAGACCCATGCCCTCGGCCGATTCGCTGCCCGGCAGGCGGAAGAAGTCATCGAAGATTTCCATGTGAAACTCCGGCCGAATTCCCGGGCCGGTGTCGGAAACGCTCACCTTGACCGCGTTCGGCACGTTCGTCGATTCACGGCGCCGGTCTCCCTGGGCTGCGGATTGGCTGATGCTGCGGCGCTCCCACATATGGGGTTCGGCGTGCAACCAAACGGTGCCGCCCTCAGACGTGTACTTGCTGGCGTTGTCCAGAAGATTGGAAACCACGCGTTGGATCTTCGGTGAATCGAACGCGAACGGTGTGAGTTTGTCATTGGCTAGAAAATACAGAGCGAGGCCGCGTTCCTGAAACCGCCCCGACCAGATCCGGCAAACTTCGGATAGGCAGGCGTTCATGTCACCTTCCACGAACTGCATGCGCAGTTCGCCGGTCTCAAGCACGCTGAAGGTCAGGAAGTCCTGAATGAAGTGCTGCAAGCGTTGTCCGCTCAAAAACATGTCGCCCATGACTTCCCGCTGGCGCTCATTGAGCGGTCCGAGTTTCTGACTCTGCAGCAGTTCGATGTAGCCGTTAAGGATCGCCAGGGGCGTCTTGAGGTCATGGGCGGCGGAGGCCAGAGCCGTCGTGGTCTTGCGCCAACGGTCGCGCAATTGTTCCAAATCGCGTGCCATATCGTTCGCCGAACTGGGCGCGGAAGTCCGAGCCATGGCGGTGCGCGACCGACTCTCTCTAGGACTAGCGCCCGTGGGAGCAGCCGTCGGGCTTTTGTCTAACGTTGAGGACATGGAGAACCAAGTGTGCGCACGCCATTGTGGGGAAGAACTCCTACTACCGTCAGAACTTGGGGGGTAGATTGATCCTATGTCAAGTGTACCAAACTGTCAATTGGAAAGCCTCAGAACCGGCACGGAAGCGAAAAACGTTGCACCCTTTTCACTGTGACCCACAGTCATTATGATATCCGCCCGCTTGCAATTACTTCGGTAATCTCCGTGTCGGTAGCGAGGTTTGGAGCGATTCCAAGCAGTCTTCGCTTCTCGCCGAGGTTTGGCCCCTGAGATGCGGTTGCCGGTGGGTTGGTACCTCTCAAGGCGGTCCAGATAAGTGCGTCGCATCTCGCCGAAAAAGGAAGAGCGCAAGTGGGCAAGGCTGCAGCTCGCCATTCCGGTCTTTATCCGCACTCGTGACCGAAACGGCAAGGATTCTCTGGAGTTTGCCACAGCCGTCAACATCTCTCCTGGGGGTGCTCTGGTGGTGGTTCGCCGCTTTTTGCCCAAATCGGGACCGGTTTCCCTGGAGGTTCCAAGCGCTCCCATCGGGCCCGCCAACGGTTTGAAGGCCTCCTCGCGGATCA
Source organism: Terriglobia bacterium (assembly GCA_041483535.1). GTDB lineage: Bacteria > Acidobacteriota > Terriglobia > Terriglobales > Acidobacteriaceae > Acidiflorens. The sequence continues at coordinate 2,917 of JBGPFV010000169.1, forward strand.
TGCAAGCCAAGGCCGTTTGGGTTGCTCACCTCGATGACTACCACCTTGTGGGTCTGAAGTTCGCTCGCCCTCTCAGCACCGACGCGGCGGCTTTTTCCGGTAAGCAATTGAGAAGAGCCAGTTCCGCAGTGTGAACTATTTTTCCCTTCCTGGGTCTAACTTCGCATGGCACTTTGGTGCCATGTCCGATCTCCTTCGTTCGCGGTTATCATCCCTTTAAGCCATTCATAAGTTGAGTATTTAACGGGAATCTTTCCAAGCATCCTTTTCTCTTCCCCGGTTTGGTGCTTGGGTTGCACTTTTAGTGCATGCGGGTGGCACTCACCGCAAGGGGGCATTCATCCTTATGACGACACTTTCGGTAAGTCCTCTGGCGCAAGCGCTCGGCGAAGTTCCCCCTGACGACATTATTTTTGGCCACTCCGAGGTCATGCAGGCGGTTCGTTCGCGGCTGTCCAAAGTCGCCGCCGCCAACGTTCCGGTCCTGATCACGGGCGAAAGCGGCACGGGGAAGGACATCATTGCGCGGCTCATCCATGGGCTGTCGCCTTGGAAGACCGGGCCGTATGTAAAGGTGAACTGCCCGGCTATTCCCGGAACGCTCCTCGAAAGCGAACTGTTCGGCTACGAAAAAGGAGCCTTTACCGGCGCCTTCGGGTCCAAGCCAGGAAGGGTCGAATTGGCCCACCGCGGCACCTTGTTTCTAGATGAAATTTCCGAGCTTGACCCATCCTTGCAATCGAAGCTCTTGCAGCTCTTGCAGGATGGCCAGTTCTGCCGCATCGGTGCCCAGGAAGACAAGAAGGTCGAGGTACGCGTGGTGTGCGCAACCAACCGCCACCTGGAATCGGAAATCGAAGCCGGCACCTTCCGCCAGGACCTTTATTACCGCATCAACGTGGTGAATCTGCGCATGCCGGCGCTGCGCGAACGCCGTGGCGACATTGAAGATCTGTGCGCCTACTTCCTCGAATATTACAACCAGAAGTTCAACTGCCGGGCACGGCCTCTGTCGAACGAAGTGCTCGCGGTGCTGCAGAAATATCACTGGCCGGGAAACATTCGGGAGTTGGAAAACCTGGTCAAACGCTACGTGATTTTGGGTCACGAAGAAGTCATCACCAACGACCTGGTGGCACGCGAGCCCAGCTTTTTCAATCCCGAGATCTCGTTCGACGGGCCATTTTCGCTGAAGAAGCTCACCCGCCAGTGCGTGCACGAACTGGAGCGCAAGGTCATCCTGAAAGTGCTGCAACAGCACCACTGGAACCGTAAGCAGGCAGCCCGCACGCTGGGCATCAGCTATCGCGCCCTGCTGTACAAGATCCGCGACGCCGGCCTGCCCTCGAACCGCGCCCTGCGCTTGCGCCAGGCGGAGAAAAACGACACCGAGAACAGCACCAACCCCGGCAGCGCCATCACTCACCCTTCACCCAGCGAGGTCGCAGCCGACTGAAGCGGCCTTAACAGGCTGCGGAAAAAACTCGATCCCGCTCTTGACTTCGGGTGGTGCAGCGCTTCAGCGCTGCGATAAGTGGCCGGTTTCCAGCACCGGCTTTAGCCGCCGAGGTGAGGCGGTCGCGTGGAAGAACCCTTGAACTGGTCCCCGGAACCCATTCGTATAGGAAAATAGATCATGACCTCCGTACGCATGGACAAGTGGCTTTGGGCCGCCAGATTCTTCAAGACGCGAGCCTTGGCTGCACGTGCCTGTGAACTCGGTAGGATTCAATCCAACGGGCAGCCCGCCAAGCCTGCACGCGAAGTCCGGATTGGAGACGTGTTGCGAGTGACCAACGACGGCGGCGACTTTCAGGTGGAAGTCCTGCTGCTCAGCGACTTTCGCGGCCCCGCTTCGGTTGCGCAGACCCTCTACCGCGAGACCGAGGCGAGCCGGGAACTGCGCATGAAGGTGGCTGCGGAGCGCAAGGCAATGAAGCAGTTCGAAGAGTTACCCGTGGGCCGACCATCAAAACGCGATCGCCGGAAAATCATCCAGTTCCGGGCGAGAGGCTAGCCGCGGAGACCCGTCTTGTTTCAGTTCACTCTTGCGGTTCTTCGGACATATCTTCGGGCCACTGCTGGGCGCCGTGCAACACCCGCAGAATCCGCACGGTGTCGCCAACGACACGATAAGCGGCGATGTAGGGCGTGCGGTGAATAACCAACTCCCGCGTTCCCGCGACACGGCCAAGTCGGCCGCTCTCCGGGTACCGTGCCAATCTCCTGACCTGCGCCCGGATGCGGTCATCCACGGTGATCGCGGCCTGTGGGCTGTTTTCCTCGATGTAGTCGAAAATTGCGTCGCGATCCGTCTGCGCAAAGATGGACCACTCCAGCCGCACGGACTATCGCACCTTGCGCAGCGCGGCGGCTCGCCGCTTGGCGAAGTGCGCTTCGACCTTTTTGTGCGGGATGCCGGGACGTAGATCGTCCAGCGCTTCCTGCACTTTGCCGCGGAACCACGCATCGTGTGCGGCGGCGTTATTAGTCAATGCGAACGGGAGCGCGCCTTCGTTGGCTATCCGCGTCAACAAAATGCGCACCGCATCCGAGACGGTAATCCCCAACTCTTCCAGCACCGCCGCCGCGCGTTCTTTCACGGCGGGATCGATCCGCGTTTGCACCAATGCGTTTGCAGGCATGAGTCTGACCCCTTCGTCTTTATTGTACTTCAATTGCATTACATGGCCAAATCTCCTTTCTCCTCTGCCGGCCCGACTGCCGACTGAAACGGACTCAATGATGATCCCGCTCACGCCCAGTACGTCCTGTCCAGCGTCCGATATTGAATCGCCTCGGCAATGTGCTTCGGTTCGAGCTGCGGAACCCCGTCCAGGTCGGCAATCGTGCGCGCCACCTTCAGGATACGGTCGTGAGCGCGGGCGCTGAGTCCCTGCTGCGCCATGGCGCGTTCCAGCAGACGCTCGCAGTCGGCCGAAAGCTCGCAGAATTTGCGAATCAGCTGCGTCGGCATCTGGGCGTTGCAATAGACTTTCTCGCGTCCGGAGGAAAAGCGTTTCAGCTGGACGTCCCGGGCGCGGATCACGCGCTCCAGGATACTGGCTGAGCTTTCCGACTCCTTCGTACTGCGCAATTCCTTGTAGTTCACCGCCGGAACGTCAATGTGA
>JBGPFV010000170.1:0-6043 GCA_041483535.1 Terriglobia bacterium
CGAACGGACCTTGCCACTCGTCCAGAAGTATGTGGACGACATCGTTACCGTCGAAGAGGAAGAGATCGCCAACGCCATCCTGCTGCTGCTCGAACGCGAAAAAACGCTGGCCGAAGGCGCGGGCGCGGCGGCCCTCGCTGCCCTGGTGAACCGCAAGCTGACACTGGTGGGGAAGAAAGTTGCCGTGCTGGTGTGCGGTGGAAACATCGACGTCACGCTGCTCTCCCGCATCATCGAGCGCGGCCTGGTCAAAGACGGACGTCTGGTCCGCTTGCGCGTCCACCTGCCCGACTATCCCGGCGCCCTCAATCGCCTCACATCGATTCTGGCGCAGCATCGCGCCAATATCGTCGAGACCGACTACGACCGCGCTTACCACGGCGTGGGTCTGGGGGAGACCGCGATTGAAATCACCATGGAAACGCGCGGGCCTGACCACATCGCCGAAATCATCTCGGCGCTGGGTGCAGCGGGCTACACGCAGGAACGCGTGCTGTAGAGATCTTTTCACCGCCGAGTCGCCGAGAGCGCCGAGAAGAATCAAAAGCTTAACCACGGGGTACACTGGGTCGCACGGGGGGATTCAACGAGTTTCTTGGCGTACTCCGCGTTCTCGGCGGTGATATTTACTCAAACTGCTTTCGGAATCTTTCCAACTGATCCTTTACTTCCGAGACCACTCTCCGCAATTCCGCTACTTCTTCTTCCAGCCGCGCGATGCGCTCGGCGTCTCCTGGATTTCGATCAGCCCCCGTGGCAGCCTGCGCCGGCGATTCCGCTTCCACTACATCCCCGGCGAGCAGATGCGCGTACCGCGATTCCTTGGTTCCTGGCTGTCGCGGCAGCACTTTCGCCAGCGGAGGTTCGCGCTGCATCAGCTTCTGCAACGCCGATTGCACGTCTTCCAGCGCTTCGAAGCGATGCATGCGCTCGGCGCGTCCGCGTAGTTCGCCGGGAGTCTGCGGGCCGCGCAACAGCAGCACGCACAGCACGGCAATTTCCGGACGGGTGAAGTTAAACACCTCCTGCATTCGCTGCTCGTACTTGGTGACGCGGCTGTCCGCGCCGCGCGCGGGCCCGGCCATGCGCTGCTGCTGCAGACCATCGAGTGCATCGCGCACCGCGTCTTCCTCCAACTGCATCACCGGATCGCGATTCGACTTCTGATTGCAGGCATTCAGCAGCGCGTTCAGCGACAGGGGATAGTATTCCGGCGTGGTGATGTCTTTTTCGATCAGCGCCCCGAGCACGCGGACTTCGGTTTCACTTAACTTGATTTCCATGAAGTTCATTCATTGTACCGACTAGCCCAGGTCGGTGGAGCGCCGGGCGTCGCCGACCGGCCTCGATTCCAGGACGCACGCGGACGGGCGAGGACGCCCGTCGCTCCACCGACGGGGCACGGTATACTCGATAGCTTGTCGGATACATCTATGAGTGAGCAGGCGGCACCGGCGCGGGTCTCGATCGACGAACTGGTCAGGAGCCTTCGCGCGTTTCCCGCATCGGCCTTCGATAAAACAGAGGAGATCCTGTCATTGCTCGCGGAGATGCCCGTCGAAGCAGCCAGCCTCGCGCCCTATTTGAGCTGGGACCGGCAGCACTATACGCGCAACCTGATCGACAAAACCGATCTCTACGAGCTGATGGCCATCGCTTGGGAGATTGGGCAGGGCAGTTCGGTGCACAATCATCGCGATCAGAATTGCTGGATGGCGGCGCCGGTGGGAAAGCTTCTGGTCGAAAACTTTCACGTCCGATTTCAGGATATCGAGGCGGGTAAATGCCGGTTGCAGGCATCTAACACGGTGGAGTTGACGGCGGTCAATCCGTGCGCCGTCGATCCGCGGGAGCCGGTGCACCGGGTGGTCAATCCGCGGGAAGCGAACCAGCGCGCGGTGTCGCTGCACGTCTATTCGCGCCCCTTTGATACCTGCGTCGTTTATTCGCCCGAGCAGGGAACATGCGGGGATATCCGGCTTCACTACAATACGGTTTTCGGAAAACCAGTACCCATTAGCCAGTAGCCAGTGTCGAGACGGAAGAGGTTTGTGGACGCACTGAGCGTTTCGCTGAGGCAAGAGAGATTCGCTTCCGGACTCGGTAACCGGCCACGGGCTCGCTGGCCACTGCATTTCAAGGAGGAATCGTGAGGAAATACCTGGGGGGCTTAGCCGCTGTGGCTGCGCTGTGCGTGGTGTCGTGGGCGCAAGCTCCCGCTCAAGCACCGGCCCAAGCTCCCGCTCAAACTCCGGCCCAGGCGCCCGCCCAAGTCCCAGCCGCCCAGCCCGCTGATATTCCAGCTCCAACCGCCAAGGCTGCGCCGCCGGTGCGCCCATATCCACGCCTCGAACTGTTTCTCGGCGGTTCCTACGCCGAGGCCGGTCTGTTCAACGCTGGACACTGGGCGGGTTTACCGGGCTGGGACGCTTCTCTCGGTCTGAACGCGGCCAGTTGGGTGGGACTTCTGATAGAGGGCGGCCAATACTTCGGAACCTCCAAGATTCCGGTGGGCGAGCAAGCGCCGTTTCCGAATTGCGGGGAGTTTTGCCCGTCGGGTTCCACATTCAACGTGGAGACGCGAGAGTACAACTTCCTTTTTGGCGCGCAATTTTCCCGTCGCAAATATGAACGCTGGACCCCGTTTGGCGAACTCCTGTTCGGGCACCAGGGCACGCGCGGCATAGCAAGCGCCCAAGGGCAAACCTTCACCGAGATCGGAACTGGCCGGGCGTTGGTGGTTGGCGGCGGCTTCGACCGCAAAATCAATCAGCGTTTCGCATTGCGGTTCAAGGCCGACTACTTCCAGACCGGCACTGCGTTTGCGATTGGCGGCAAGAAGAAGCAGGACAACTTCCGGTTCTCGGTGGGTATCGTCATCCGCAATGTGCACAAAAAGAAGCGCACGCTCGAAGACGAAACTCAGGTGGAACCGTAAGTTCCGGGGCTGACGTGGCTGCAGGAAAAGTCGCCCGCCCCTAAAGGGGCGTCTAGTTTGGAGGAGCTAGCGGCATCGCTGAAGCGATGCCCTGATACGAACCCCGAGGCGTTCCGCATCCTGTTGAGTTGTTGGCGGATGGCGGATTTTTGTGTGACCGGGTTTCGCCCACGACCGTCGACTAACGACCACCGACTCCGCGTAAGCAAGGAACAGGCATCGTAGTCGTTGCCTGTGATGATTCCACCCGCGAGACCAATCTACGAACGGCGCAGCAAGTCGCTCAGCGGCTCGGCTTTGGCCTTCAGTTCGTCGGCGAAATCGGCGCCTTTTTCGACCGCTTCCTCGAAACGGCCCTTCGCTTCGTCCGTCCAGTCGGAGACGGTTTCCAGGGCGTCGTCGTAGGAGCGTCGCAGGTCTTTCCGCAGTTGCCGCCCGGTCTTCGGAGCAAGCAACAGACCGAGGGCGGCGCCGACACCAAGCCCGATCAGCAGAAAAGTGACTGCCGTGCCTGCCGTCCCATCCGAACCCATGTATTTTCCAATGCGCATGTAGGACCTCCTAATCATCCATCCATACTGCCAGACGGGGCGATCCCCGTCTCTATATTCTAGACCCTAAACGCCCGCGCTTCTCCCCGCAGGGACCTGCCCGGACCGAATCACGCCCCCGGTTCCCACAACACTCTCCGCCTGTGTAAAATGAAAGGTTGATTTCAAGTGCGGCGGATGCCCTCGCGCCCTGCCCCGCTGCCCAGCATTCCTAGCAGAGTGAAGGAGATGTAAACCAGCAATGTCGATTCCAGCAACCCAACTCCGTCCCGGCATGATCATCAAGCACAACAATGACTTGCATTCCGTGTTCAGCGTCGAGCACCGTACCCCGGGCAACCTGCGCGCCTTCATTCAAGCCAAGCTGCGCAACCTGCGCACCGGCGCCATGTTCGAGCATCGTTTCCGCTCTCCCGATCCCATCGACAAAGTTAACGTCGACGAGGTCAACATGGAGTTTCTGTACGCCGACGGTGACAGCTACTACTTCATGAACACGGAAAACTACGAGCAGACCCACCTCACCCGCGAAACCCTGGGCGACGCGGTGGATTACCTGACCTCAAATCTTCAGATCAAAGTGGAGTTTTTCGATGGCAAGGCCGTGGGCATCGAACTGCCGCAGACCGTGGTGTTGACCGTGTTGGAAGTCGAACCCGGCCTGAAGAGCGCCACCGCCTCGAGTGTGACCAAGCCGGCCAAGACCGAAACCGGCCTCATCGTGCAGGTGCCGCCCTTCATCAACGAAGGCGAGAAGATCAAGGTCGACACGGCGGAAGGAACGTACTTGTCGCGAGCGCAGTGAGGTCAGAGGTTAGAGGTCAGATTGCAGAGGTAAGAACTTTCGGCGAGGGTTTTCACCTCTGCAATCTAACCTCTGACCTCTGCAATCAACGATGACGTCGGTCAAAGAGCAATCTACTCCCCAGGCCCGCCGCTTTCTGGTTCGCGGACGTGTGCAGGGCGTCGGCTTCCGCTGGTTTGTGGAGCGCGAAGCGTTCGTTCTGCGGATTGCGGGCTGGGTGCGCAACAATTCTGACGGCACCGTCGAAATCCTGGCGCAGGGAACACGCGACCAGTTGGCGGGATTGCACTCGCGGTTGCGCGAAGGCCCACGGGCAGCGCGCGTGGATAACGTGGAAGTATCCGAAGCTCAGCCGGTTGCCGGCCTGACTTCATTTCTCATTCAAGGAGCCTAGAGATCGATGTCGACCAAGGCAGCAGTGGATTGCGACGGATTGAAGAAGCTGATTCGGGAGATCCCCGACTTCCCGAAAAAGGGCATCCTGTTTTACGACATCACCACGCTGCTCAAAGACAAAACCGGCTTCGCGCGGCTGATTGACGCGCTTTCGGAAAACTATATCGGCAAAGGAATTGACCTGGTGCTGGGCATGGAGGCCCGCGGCTTCATCTTCGCTCCGGCGCTCGCCTACCGGCTGAATGCGGGCTTCGTTCCTGTCCGCAAGCCGGGAAAGCTGCCCGCCGAAACGGCGAAGGTGAGTTATGACTTGGAGTATGGCAGCAACGCGCTGGAGGTCCACAAGGATGCCATCGGAAAAGGCCAGCGCGTCCTGATCGTGGATGACCTGCTGGCCACCGGCGGAACGGCCGCCGCGACGGCGGAACTGGCCAGCGGTTTGGGCGCGGAAATTGCCGGACTGGCGTTTGTGGTCGAACTGGACTTCCTGCGAGGGCGCGAGAAACTGGCGAAGTACGATGTGTTCTCGCTGCTGCATTACGACCGGTAAATCGGATCGGTAAGAAACGACCGGTAATTTCGCAGCGCTTGGCGCCAGCGGCTTCCAGGCTCAGCCGGGCGCCGCGCTGGCAAATTCTTACCGCTTGGCTTCCCGTCCTACTTCATTAAGTGTTCAGCCGCCCGGAATATACCCCTCCAAATCGCCAGGCTGAGAGCCAGCGACGCGCTGTAGGAGAAGATCGCAATCCAGTTCCAGTGAACACAGCTTTCGCTTTCACGGATCCGCATGGGGGAGGGCTCCTTGTTCTGATTGCCGTGGCAATTATCTAGCCGTTTTTCCCCTTTTTCGCAAATAGTTGAAAACATTACCTTGGCTTCGCTGCCTCCTCCCGGAAGTGAGTGAAATCGACAGGGCACCAGAGGAATTTGCGGGGGTCGGTGCCGAAGCCGGTGCCGAAATCTTGACATGACAGCCGCTCTGCGGTCTGGCCCACCCAACACTCGGGGACGCCCCAGCGATGGTGGTAAGCTAGGCCTTCGACGGATGATGCATGCGCATATTCTTGAGTTCCATCCAGAGCTCAATCCAACGCTCGATCCAGATCGCGATCCAAAATTCGGCCAGACTTTTCTTCTTGCTGGCGGCCACGCTGGCTGGAGCATTTGCGGCCGGCGCCGATTCCCCTCCACTCCCGCCTTCCATCACTACGGCGCCACTCTCGGTCGACCAGGTGGTAAACAATCTCGTCCGCAGGGATGCAGAGCGGGCGCAGGCTCTCGGCCACTACGAATCCACCCGCGTTTATCGCCTTACCTATCATGGATTCCCCGGAGATCGCCAGGCCGAAATGA
>JBGPFV010000171.1:0-6004 GCA_041483535.1 Terriglobia bacterium
GCTCGATGCAGATGCCCGCACCTTCGGCCGTGAGGCGATGTTCGAGCAGAGTGAGCGCATCCTCGAGCAGAGGGACCAGGCTCACGCGCTCGAAGCGATATTGCTTGCCGCGGGAATAGGCCAAGAAGTCGGTGATGATGCCGTTGAGGCGTTCCGACTCGCGGGTCACGATGTCCAGCAGATGCCGCTCCTCCTGGCTCAAGGCGGGCGCGTCCGACAGCATGCTGACCGATCCGGCAATCGAGGTCAGGGGATTGCGGATTTCGTGAGCGATGGCGGCGGCGAGGCGGCCCACGGCGGCCAGGCGATCCTGCATGCGCACTTCGCGTTCCAGGCGGCGAATCTCGGTGAGATCGTCAAAGGAATACACAAAGCCCAGGTCACCGGGCGCGCTCAGGTTGAGGGCGGAGACCAGCACGCGAAAGGTCTTGCGGAAGCCGTTGGCGGCCACGAAGCGGACTTCGGCATCGGCCCGGGCCTTGCCGAAATGGGGCAGCGGGTCCTGAAAAACCTCGGCCACGGAACGTCCACGCAGCTCGGCCTCGGAGATCTCGAGCAGTTGCTGGGCGGCGCGATTGACCAGCGTGATGCGTCCGTCGATCCCGGTGGCGATGACGCCACCACTCATGGACTGCACGATATTTTCGTGGAGCGCCTGCAGATTTTCGAGGGCACCGCTGGCATCCTTCAGTTGCACATCCGCCTGGCGGAGCTTGTTCATCAGCAGACCGGCCAGGTAAGCGATGGCGAAGTAGGCAAACAGGTTGACGAAGATCACTACCTGCAGCGCCTTGAGCTTGGGATGCGAGTTGGCGTAGGAGGGAATGACGCCGTAATAATCGAGCTCGAGGATGGTTCCGAAGAGGATGAAAGCGAGGGCCGCGCTGAGATATCCCCAGGATCGAGGGAGGAGCATGCAGGCGACGACGATGACCAGGGGGTAGAGAAAATTCAGCGAGCTATCGATGCCGCCGGTGACATGGACGACGAGCGTGACCATGGCCAGATCGGCGAGCACTTGCAGAATGGCCTGCAGGCTGTGTTCGCTCCAGACCGAAACCAGAAAAAGGAAAAACAGGGAGAGCACGAACCACAGCATCATCCCGATGAGGAAGGGCAGGATGGGCAGCGGGTCGGGAGTGAGGCGGATGACGGCGAGTTCGATGGCGAGCAGAACCAGCAGGATCAGGATGCGAACCTTTACCAGCCAGGTCAGCCAGTTCCGCTCATCGGAGATTAAGGGCATGAAAGTCAGTCGATAGTCGTTGGTCGTTGGTCGTTGGCAGCTGGTCGCTAGCTCCAGGACTCGGAGTCAGTCGTTAGCGCTGGGATGTGGTGCCCAGCGACTAACGACTAACGACCAACGACGGTTTTTCTTATCCCGAGAGTTTCGAGATCATCGAGAACAACGGCATGTACAGAGAAATGACGATGCCGCCGATGCTGATGCCGAGCATGCCGATGATGATCGGTTCCAGCATGGCCAGCATGTCCTTGGTGGCGGCGTCGACTTCGTCTTCGTAGAAGTCGGCGATCTTCTGCAGCATGGAGTCCATGGCGCCGGTGGCTTCGCCGACGCCGATCATCTGGGTGACCATGTTGGGGAAGACGCCGCATTCGCGCAGGGGATCGACGATGGTGCGGCCTTCTTCGATGGCCTTGCGCACCTTCATGAGCGCTTCTTCGAGCACGGCGTTGCCCGAGGTGCGGGCGGTAATGGCCAAGCCCTCGAGAATGGGAACGCCGGAGGTAATCAGCGTGCCCAGGGTTCGGGTGAAGCGGGCGACTGCGATCTTGCGCAGCAGCAGGCCGATGACGGGCATCTTGAGCAGCATGGCGTCGAATAAATAGCGGCCGCGGGGGTGCTTGCGAATCTGCTTGATGCCGAAGACGGTGCCGGCAAAACTCCCGAGAATGACCCACCAGAAAGTACCGATGAAGGCGCTGAGGCCGATGACGATTTTGGTCGGCAGCGGCAGGGCGACTCCCAATCCGACAAACATGTTGGCGAAGATGGGCACCACCCACTTGAGCAGCGCGCCCACGATCAGACCCGCGAGGGAGACGACCGCCACGGGGTAAATCAACGCCGACTTGATGGCCGAGCGCAGCTTGACCGCCTTTTCGACGTAGATGGCGAGGCGCTGGAGGATGATGTCGAGAATACCGCCGGTCTCGCCCGCCTCAATCATGTTGGTGGTCAGGTCGTCGAAGATGACCGGATACTGGCGCATGGCATTGGCCAAGGTGGCGCCGCCTTCGACGGTGGTCCGGACCCCGAGCAAGGTTTTCTGAAAGGTGGGATTCTCCTGGTTGGCGCCGAGAATCTCCAGGCACTGGACCAGCGGCAGGCCGGCATCAATCATGACGGAGAACTGGCGGAAGAAGACGGCAACATCCTTGACTTTGACCTTGCCGGTGCCAAAGGTGGGCATGGAAAATTCCTTGCCCTTCTCGCGGATGGAGCCTGGCGTGATGCGCTCCTTGCGGAGCTGGGAGGCGAGCCCGTCCTTGGTGGAGGCTACGCGCTCTCCCTGAACTTTCTCGCCCGAAGCGGTCTTACCCGAAAACGTAAAAACTGGCATGTTGGCTCTCTCCTTCTTCGTATTCCGCCGGCGTGGGCTGCCGATCTTGCTGACGGCCCGCTCCTGGTTGTCTCGTCGTTCGTTTCTTCGTTCGTTTCTTCTGTTGTCTTGCGGCCCGGTGTGCTACCGGACATTTTTCGATGTCATCGCTTCCCCGGCGCGGCTCCCTTGGCCAGCGGAGCCGGACCGCCCCGGTTCACCAGGACGGCGCCGCGCGAAATCATTTCCTGCAGTTCGTCCTGATTGCTGGAGCGCGTCATCGCCATTTCCATGGTGATCTGCTTCTGGAAATAGGCGTTGGCGAGCGCCTGGTTAAACGTCTGCATGCCGAACTTTTCCTGGCCGGACTGCATGGAGGAGTAGATCTGGTGAATCTTGTCTTCGCGGATCAGGTTGCGCACGGCCGCGTTGGGCACCAGGATTTCCATGCACATGGCGCGTCCCTTGCCGTCGATGGTTGGCAACAGGCTTTGGCACATGATGCCTTCGAGGACCAGCGAGAGCTGGGCGCGGATCTGCGATTGCTGGTGCGAGGGAAACACGTCGATGACGCGGTTGATGGTGGAAGACGCGGAGTTGGTGTGCAGCGTCCCGAAGGTGAGGTGGCCGGTTTCCGCGATGCGCAGCGCGGATTCAATGGTTTCGAGGTCGCGCATTTCGCCGATGAGCACCACGTCCGGGTCTTCACGAAGGGCGGCGCGCAGGGCGTCCGTGAAGCTCTTGGTGTCGGAGTGCAATTCGCGCTGGTTGACCACGCAGTTCTTGTTCATGTGCACGAACTCGATCGGGTCTTCGATGGTGAGGATGTGTTCGTGGCGCTCGGTATTGATCTTGTCGATCATGGCGGCCAGGGTGGTGGACTTGCCGGAACCGGTCGGCCCGGTCACCAGCACCAGCCCGCGCGGCTTGTCGCACATCTTGCTGACCACGGGAGGCAGGCCCAACTGGTGGAACGACTTGATCTCAAACGGAATCAGACGGAAGACGCAAGCCGAAGCGCCGCGCTGGTTGAAGACGTTGGCGCGGAAGCGAGCCAGGCCTTTCAGGCCGAAGGAGAAATCCAGTTCGAGATTTTCTTCGAAACGGTGCTTCTGCGAATCGGTCATGACGCTGTAGGCCAGTTGCTTGGTCTCAGCGGGCGTCAACTGGGGCAGGTCGAGGGGCACCAGATGTCCGTGCACGCGAATTTGGGGCGGCGAGTTGGTAGTGATGTGGAGGTCGCTTCCATTCATCTCCAGCATGCGGCGGAGCAGATCGCTTAACGAGAGTGCCATATAGTCTTTTCTTTCCTACTGCCGTTTTTAGTGGATCGTCTCGCGAGCCACTTCTTCGAGCGTGGTCCAGCCTTGCGCGACCTTGATCAGCCCGCTGCGGCGCAGGGTGATCATGCCGCGTTCAATCGCTTTCTTCTTGAGTTCGAGCGCGGAAGCGCCGACCAAAACCAGTTCCTTGATTTCATCGTCGACTTCCATCACTTCGTACAGTCCGGTGCGGCCCTTGTAACCGGTTTTGTTGCAGGTGGCGCAGCCTTTGCCCTTCATGATCTGCACCGTCTTGGCCTCTTCGGGCGAGTAGCCTTCGTCGATCAGGGCCTGCACCGGCATTTCGACGGGCTCGGCGCAGTCCTTGCAGATGCGGCGGATCAGGCGCTGGGCGCAGATCAGATGAACCGAGGTCGCCACCAGGAAGGGCTCGATGCCCATGTTCATGAGACGGGTAATGGTTTCGGGCGCGCCGTTGGTGTGCAGTGTGGATAGAACCAGGTGGCCGGTGAGGGCGGCCTTGATGGCGATTTCGGCGGTTTCAAAGTCGCGGATTTCGCCGACCAGGATGATGTTGGGGTCCTGCCGCAGGAAGGCGCGCAGGGCAGCGGCAAAATTCAGGCCGATCTGCTCCTTCATCTGTACCTGGTTCACGCCCGCCAGTTGGAACTCGACCGGGTCTTCGGCGGTCATGATGTTGGTATCGGGCTGGTTCAAGCGCGAGATGGAAGAGTAGAGCGTGTTGGTCTTGCCGGACCCGGTCGGTCCGGTGACCAGGACCATGCCGTAGGGCTTGAGGATGGCCTTTTCGAACTTGACCAGCGACTCCTGCTCGAAACCGAGCTTGGTCATGTCGAGGCGCAGGTTTTCCTTGTCGAGCAACCGGAGCACAATCTTCTCGCCCCAGAGCGTGGGCAGAGTGGAGACGCGGAAATCGAGCTGCTTCTTCTTGCCGCCGATCTGCATTTTCAGCATGATGCGGCCGTCTTGCGGCAGCCGTTTTTCGCTGATGTCGAGCTTGGCCATGATCTTGAGGCGGGAAGTGATGGCGTCCTTCAATTTCAGCGGCGGATTCATGATCAACTGCAGGACGCCGTCAATGCGGAAGCGGACGCGGAATTCTTTTTCGTAGGGCTCCATGTGAATGTCGCTGGCGCCGCGCTTCACGGCATCGGTGAGCACCAGGTTCACGAGCTTGACGATGGGAGCTTCGTCGGCCGCCTTCTCCAGTTCCTTGAGTTCAAGCTCCTGCGCTTCGGCCTGGACCTCGATATCCGTACCCTCGCCTTGGTCGTTCATGGACTGCATGACCTGCTCGAGTTCGGCTTCCTTGGAGGTGCCGTAGGCCTTTTCGATGCCCTCGAGGATGGAACTTTCCGAGGCCACTACCGGCTCGATGTTGAAGCCGGTCATGAACTTGATATCGTCCATGGCGAAGACGTTGGTGGGATCGACCATGGCGATGGTGAGGGAAGCGCCGACCCGGCTGAGGGGTAGGATCTGATAGCGTTTCGCGGTTTCGTAGGGAATCAGCTTGACGACGGCGGGGTCGATTTCAAAGTAAGAAAGATTAATGGCGGGCACGCCGTACTGGCGGGAGAGGAAGTTGGTGACGTCCTCGTCGGAGAGGAAACTCAACTTCACCAGCGCCGAAGCGAGGCGGGAGTGCGACTCCTTCTGGAGTTTGATTGCCTGTTCCAACTGCTCTGGGGTGATGACCTTTTCTTTCACGAGCAGGTCACCCAGCCGCTGCGACATATCTCTCCTGTATTCCCACGAACAGCGCGGTGCAATGCGAAGCCACTGATTTTCGGGGGGAATCAGCGAGGACGCATGCGCACTGACACAAATTGTCAACCCAATGGGCATTCCGCAAAAGTAACTTCGGTACCTGTACTGCGCGGGAAGTGAGGGTTCTACCGGGCTGGGATGGGATTTCTGCGAGAAAACCGCGGTGTGACGAAGATCACAATCGGCGGACCATGTTCTTCGGTGCTTGCAAAGAGCTTTAACCACGGGGGACACAGAGGTACACGGGGAAACCTTGGCTCCTGGTTCAATTTGATTCTCGATAGAACAACGGATTCCCCGCGGTCCCTGTGCTCCCCGCGGTTAAAGGTCTTCGGCTGGCAACTACAATGGTGAGGCTGGCTTTCC
>JBGPFV010000172.1:0-5978 GCA_041483535.1 Terriglobia bacterium
CGCCGGTCATGCCTTGGCAATCGCGGTGTTCAATCTCTCACTGCTGACCAGTCCGCTGGCGATTGTGGTGGTCTTGTCGCTGGTGGTCGGGTTGGTGATGGTTGTCTTGTTCGGCTACACGTCCGATCAGAAAGCTATCGGCATCGCGAAGGACCAACTGAAGGCCCATCTGTTGGCGGTGCGCTTGTATCGGGATCAGATTCCGGTGGTGATGGGCTCGTACGGCAAGATTCTGCGCGGCACGGGGCGCTACCTGAAACTGGCTTTCAAGCCGTTGCTGTACGTTATCGTTCCGATTACTTTGCTGGTGGTGCAGATCGATCGCTATCTGGGTTCGACCCCGATTCCTACGGACGCGCCGTTTCTGCTGACCGCCCACTTCACTGGAAGCGACGAACTGAATGATGTCACGCTCGACCTGCCGACCGAGATCACGATGACAGCGCCTCCGGTGCATGTTCCGGCATCCAATGAGATGGTGTGGCGACTGGCGGGCTCCAGAGATGGAAAATATGAAGTAAAGATCGCCGCCGCCGGTGAGAGCGCTGCGAAGGCCGTTTGCGTAGGGAGCGACCTGCCGCGAATTTCGACGGTCCGCTTACGGGGGCAATTCTGGCGGCGTATGTTCACGTCGGCGGAGCCGGCGCTACCGGAGAATAGTCCGATCGAGTCCATTGCGATCAACTACCCGGATCGCAATATCGATGTCGCGGGCTATGGCATCAACTGGATTTGGCTGTTTTTCATCTTGTCGATGGTGGCGGGATTTCTTTTCAAGGAACTGCTGGGGATCAAGATATGAGGAGATTGTGTGGGGCGGGCGCCCTCGCCCGCCTGCGTGCGTCGGGCATCAAGTTGCGGGACGAACGCGGTTGCCAGTTACTTCGTCGCGAGCGCCGGCTTTTTGCGGGCGAGGGCGCCCGCGCCACACGGGCATTGCTGATTGCATTCCTTTTCTTGCCTGCGCTTGCTCATGCCTACGCCGGGCCGGGTGCGGGATTTGCGGTGCTGTCGTCGTTCTGGGCGATCTTTGTTGCGTTTCTCTATTCGTTCTATGCGCTGATGACATGGCCAATTCGCCAGTTGTTCCGCTTTATGCGGCGGCGAAACGCGTATGGAAAGGCGACGTTTGAGCGAGCGGTGATTTTGGGATTCGACGGGATGGATCCGGATCTCGCCGACCGCTTCATGAAAGAAGGCAGACTCCCGAACCTGGCAAAGTTGCGCGACAAAGGAACCTTCAGTAAGCTGCGCACTACGTTTCCCGCGATTTCTCCGGTGGCATGGTCGACGTTCATGACCGGCGTGAATCCGGGCAAACACAATATTTACGACTTCCTGGCGCGCGACACCAGCAACTATCTTCCCTTTCTTTCGTCGGCTGAAATCAAGGGGCCGAAGCGGCACATTAAGATCGGAAAATATTCCATCCCGTTCGGCAAAACAGAAATCAAGGGGATGCGGAAGGGCACGCCGTTCTGGCACTGGCTGGGCAATGCGGGAATTTTCAGTTCCGTGATTCGCGTTCCGGTCACGTTTCCGCCGGAGAAGTTTCAGGGCGTGCTGCTTTCCGGGATGTGTGTGCCCGATCTGAAGGGCAGCCAGGGGACGTTTTGCCTGTGTACGACTCGCGCTTCGAACGATAAGTTTCGCGAAGGCGGTGTGCGCGTGCCCATTGAGCGCAAGAACGGTGTCTGCCGTTCCTACATTCCAGGGCCGGACAGTCCGCTGGCGGAAAAGGCGGGCACGGAATTGCGCGTAGCTTTCGAACTTCGGCCGGAGGCAGGGTCAAAATCCGCGCGCATCGTGGTTGGTTCGGAAAAGTTCGCCCTGAAGGTCGGGGAATACTCCGAGTGGATTCCCGCAGAATTCAAGGCTGGTTTGGGATTCACGGCGCACGGCATCTGCCGCTTCTATCTCAAGGAACTTTCACCGGAGGTTGAAGTTTACGTTACCCCGGTGAATATCGATCCTGGGCATCCCGATCTGCCGATCTCGCACCCGGTTACTTATTCGATCTATCTCGCCAAGCTCTTCGGGCCGTATGCGACGCTCGGTCTGGCGGAAGACACGTGGGCGCTCAACGAGCACGTGCTGGATGACGATGCCTTCCTGGCGCAGGCTTACGGCAATCACGAAGATCGCGAGAAGATGCTCTTTGATGCGCTCGATAAAACGAAGCAAGGGTTGTGCACGTGCGTGTTCGATACCACCGACCGTGTGCAACACATGTTCTGGCGGTATCTCGAGGAGGACCATCCGGCGGCGCGCGATGTGCCGCACAGCCAGCATCCTCCGGTGATTCAGGAGTTGTACGAGCGCATGGATCGCCTCATTGGCCGCGTGATGGAAAAAATTGACGATGACACGCTGCTCATGGTGATCTCCGATCATGGCTTCAAGTCGTTTGCGCGCTGCATGAACGTGAATGCATGGCTGCATCAGAACGGATATCTCGCGCTGAAGGATGGCAAGACCGAGAGCGGCGACTGGTTCGAGGACGTCGATTGGTCGCGCACGCGCGCGTACACCATGGGCCTCAACGGGCTTTACCTGAATATCAAAGGACGCGAGAAGCAGGGAATTGTCGATCCGGCCGAAGCCGACGCGTTGAAGACCGAACTGCAAAAGAAATTGAATGGACTGGCCGATCCGGCTTCTGGCGCCATCGGGGTCACTGGCGTGTTTATTACGGACGCGGTTTACCGGGGGCCGTACACGGAGAACGCGCCCGACCTGCTGGTCGGCTACGGTGCCGGCTATCGCGCCTCGTGGGACTCGGTGATGGGCAAAGTTACCTCGCAGATTTTCGAGGACAACATCAAGGCCTGGAGCGGCGACCACTGCATCGATCCGCGGCTGGTCCCGGGAGTTTTATTTTCGAGCCACAAGTTCATCGAAGGGAAGCCGGCGATTGTAGATGTCGCGCCGACGATCCTGAAACTGTTCGGCCTGGCGCTGCCGGCGCACTTTGACGGCAAGCCCTGGACACTGGCTGCGCAGGCCGCCAATCGGAATTCTTAACCACGGGGGACTCAGGGGAAGGCCCTCTGATTTCCCCTGTGTGCTCCATGGTGGCCGCTCTGCTACTTCGGAAACAGCTACTTGGCAAACATCTACTTCCCAAACATGGGATAGTGGCTTGCCGCGCCCATCAGGAACAGCATGGGGAACGAGAGCACGAAGTTTGCACGCGATATAAGGAAGGACTGCCGAGCCAGATATTTTGCTTTGTCGCGCATGGGTGTGCCATTGGCCGCGTTGTCGGAGGTCCAGCGGATGATTTTCTTTTGCGCGCGCCAGATTACTCCCCAGACGTTCAGCATCATGACCCAGCCCATCCCGCCGCCGACGCCGATGGCGAGCAGGCGATTGCCCTCCCAGCCATGATTGTTGAGGCGCAGAAACAGGCAGGAGGCCGCGACTACGATGACGGTGTAAATCACCGCCAGCACTGGCCATTTGTCGAGCACTCCCTTACCCGGAATCGTGCAGGCATACATTAGCGCCCAGGCTACCGTCCAGATCACAAAGAAGGTCCCCATCGGAACACCGGAAGATGCCCCGCCGTTTCGGGCGTCCGAGCCGACGATGCTGCCCCAATAGGCCAAGCCCGTCAGCACGGTGACGACCGATCCCCAGCGGAACCACCAGAGCGCCCGAGACATCAGGCTGGGCAGGACTTTGCCTTTAGTGGCGGGATCGAGGCTCTTCATGAAAGGAACGTTGACCAGATTGAAGAAATAGAGCAGGCCGAGCCAGGTTATGCCGCCAACAAAATGCAGCCAACGAAACAGCATCAGAAGGTTAGTGTTGAAGTCGGTGGGAAAGTTGATATCGGTCAAGGTTGGGGCTCCTATTCTGAGATTCTGCTCCGGAAGCGACGATTGTAGACGGCGGGCGAGGGAAATGAAACCTGGCCGATTTCGGGGAGGATGAAAACGGCCCATTGGGCGCGCCATGGGGAGAAAAGAGCCCAGAAAAATTTTGTTCTCCCGGGCGTTGAAAAGCGCGAGACAAGCCCGTATTGTAGGAGCCGACAGGAACCGAGCTGCCGCCAATTGCCCCCCGAAAGCTCATGGCGCAGCATCGCACCCGCACGCAAGAAGGAGATCGGCAAATGGAAGCCAAGCCGGCACAACAGAATATTCAGGATTCCTTCCTCAACACTGCACGAAAGGAACGGCACAATATTACGATCTATCTGGTCAGCGGGGTGAAGCTGACGGGTCGTATCCGATCCTTCGACAAATACTCGGTGGTCCTCGAAACCGGCAGCCAGGAGCAGCTCATCTTCAAACACGCGATTTCGACGGTGGTCATCGCGCGCGCAGCCCACAGCCACGCAGATTCGAAGCCGGTGGCGGTGGAGTCACAGGGGGAAGCGGCGGCCCCCAGTTCCGCTTCCGGCACTGAAGGATGAAGTGAGTTTGCTTGCGCCGAGATAACTCCAGACTGGGCAGCCGTGATAGTGCAGGAAGAAGTTCACGCAACCAGCCCAAGGCGGTACTGAATCCATCGGAGCGGCGGGAACGCGCTTTCCTGGTGGGGGTGGAATTTCGCACCCGGGGCCGCGCTGGCCACGCCGGGAAAACAGGTTCTGCAGGCATCACACTGGGGGCTCAGGCGGCTCGCGATCACGCCACGAGCGTGGCCGCTTCGTCATCGTCCCTGCCGGTGGATTCCCCGGATTTCAGGTCCGGTTTCAGCTCCGATTTCACCTCCGGTTTCAGCTCCGAAGACTCGCTCGACGAACTGCGGGCGCTGGCGACGAGCGCGGGCGCCGAGATCGTCGGGGAGTTCACCCAGCGCAAGGACCGGCCGGACCCTGCGACCCTGATCGGCAAGGGCAAGCTGGAGGAGATTGCGGGTGCGTCGGCCTCGGTTTCGGCGGATGTGGTTCTGTTCGATCACGACCTCTCGCCTTCGCAACAGCGCAATATTGAGCGCGTCGTCCACACCCGCGTCATCGATCGCACGCAACTGATTCTCGATATCTTCGCGCGGCACGCGCGCACTCGGGAAGGCCAGATGCAGGTGGAACTGGCGCAACTCGAGTACATGCTTCCGCGGCTGGCGGGGCGCGGCGCGGAAATGTCGCAGCTCGGCGGCGGCATTGGCACTCGCGGACCGGGCGAAACTCAACTGGAGACCGACCGGCGGAAGATTTTCCGCCGCGTCCGCCACGTGAAGCAGCAAATCGAAAATGTGCGCCGCATACGGGCGCAGCAGCGGCAACGGCGCGAATCGATTCCGGTGGCCACGGTGGCGCTGGTGGGCTATACCAACGCGGGAAAGTCCACGCTGTTCAACGCCCTCACCAAGTCGAACGTGGTGGCGTCGTCGCGCATGTTTGCCACGCTCGATCCGACCATCCGAGGCGCTGAACTGCCATCGAAACGCAAAGTCCTATTCTCCGATACGGTGGGTTTTATCCGGCATCTTCCTCATACCCTGGTTTCGGCCTTTCGCGCCACGCTCGAAGAAGTACAGCGCGCCACCCTTATCATCCAGGTCTCGGATGCCAGCAGCCCGATTTCCGGCGAGCAGGACGTGCAAGTCGAAAGCGTCCTCAAGGAACTCGAGGCCGACAAGAAGCCGCGGCTGCGGGTGATGAATAAGATCGATCTGCTGCTTCCCAAGCAGCGCGAGTCGCTGCGCGACGACCATCAGACCATCCATGTTTCGGCGGCTAAGGGAATCGGACTCGGCACTCTGCTCGACCACGTCGATGCCCTGCTCGAAGAAGACCGCCCCCGCCGGGTTCGCCTGCGCGTCCCGCAAAAAGAGGGCAAGATGCTGGCTCAGTTGGAGGCCGGCGCCCGCATCTATTCGCGCCAGTATCAGGATGGGTTGGTGGTGCTGGAAGCGGAAGCGCCGGCATCGCTGCTGCGGCGCTTGCGGGCATGGGTGGTGGAGTGAGATCGGGAAGTGAGCGCATTTCTGCTGTCAGGGCTCACTGGGGGGCCACAGAAGGA
>JBGPFV010000173.1:0-5969 GCA_041483535.1 Terriglobia bacterium
AAGCACATCACCATGGAAATGGCATTGACGCGCTCCAGCAATCAGGACGAACTGCAGGAAATGATCGCGCGCGGCGCCACCCTGGTGAACCGGGGAGGTCCCGCTCCGATGGCCAAGGGAGCCGCCGGGAAACACTGACATCGAGAGAACGTCCGGTAGCACACCGGACCGCAAGACAAGAGAAGACACGAACGAAGACACGAACCACGAGACAACCGGGAGCGGGCCGCCAGCAGGATCGGCAGCCCACGCCGGCGGAACACACAGAAGGAGAAGGCCAATATGCCGGTTTTTACGTTTTCGGGAAAGACCGCTTCGGGCGAGAAAGTTCAGGGAGAGCGCGTAGCCTCCACCAAGGACGGACTCGCCTCTCAACTTCGCAGGGAACGCATCACCCCCGGCTCCATCCGGGAGAAGGGTAAGGAATTTTCCCTGCCCACGTTTGGCAGCGGCAAGGTCAAGGTCAAGCAGGTTGCCGTGTTCTTCCGCCAGTTCTCCGTCATGATTGACGCCGGCCTGCCGCTGGTCCAGTGCCTGGAGATTCTCGGCGCCAACCAGGAGAACCCCACTTTTCAGAAAACGCTGATGGGGGTCCGGACCACCGTCGAAGGTGGCGCTACGCTGGCCAACGCCATGCGCCAGTATCCGGCGGTCTTCGACGACCTCACCACCAACATGATCGAGGCGGGCGAGACCGGCGGTATTCTCGACATCATCTTGCAGCGCCTGGCGATCTATGTCGAAAAGGCGGTCAAGCTGCGCGCGGCCGTCAAATCGGCGTTGATCTACCCAGTCTCCGTCGTCTCCCTCGCCGGCCTCATCGTGGGCGCGCTGCTCAAGTGGGTGGTTCCGATCTTTGCCAACCTCTTTGTCGGGTTGGGAGTGACCCTTCCGCTACCGACCCGCATGGTCATCGGCCTCAGCGCCTTCGTGGGCCAATTCTGGTGGTTCTTCTTCGCCGGCATGGGCGCCGCCGTCTTCGCTCTCAAGCAGATTCGCAAGCACCCGCGGGGGCGCTATTACTTCGATGCCTTCCTGCTCAAGATGCCCATCATCGGAATGCTGCTCCGCAAGATCGCCGTCGCCCGCTTCACTCGAACCCTGGGCACGCTCATTACCTCCGGCGTTCCCATTCTCGAGGGCTTGGCCATTACCGCTCGCACCTCGGGCAACGCCGTGCTCGAAGAAGCGCTGATGAAAGTGCGCAAGGCCATCGAAGAAGGCCGCACCATCGTCGATCCCCTCCGCGAATGCGGCGTCTTCCCCAACATGGTCACCCAGATGATCGGCGTCGGCGAAGCCACCGGCGCCATGGACTCCATGCTGCAGAAGATCGCCGACTTCTACGAAGACGAAGTCGACGCCGCCACCAAAGACATGCTGGCCATGCTGGAACCCATCATCATCGGCATGCTCGGCGTCAGCATCGGAGGCATCGTCATTTCCCTGTACCTGCCGTTGTTCTCCATGATCTCAAAACTGGCAGGATAGAAAAACCAGCGCCGGTCGTCGTTCGCGATTTGGCGGTTCGCTCTTCGTCGTCTACCTGGCAAACCGCGAATCGCGAACGACGAATGGCGAACGACGAACGACCATCAGCGAACGACGAAAACCGGCGACCGAATTCATGCACCCTATCTCCGATGAGCGCAACTGGCTGACCTGGCTGGTCAAGGTTCGCATCCTGATCCTCCTGGTTCTGCTCGCCATCGAACTCGCCGTCATCCGCCTCACCCCCAGCCCCCTGCCCATCCTGCCCTTCCTCACCGGCATGGTGCTCTGGTTCGTGCTCTCGCTGTTTTTCCTTTTTCTGGTTTCGGTCTGGAGCGAACACCGCCTCCAGGCCATCCTTCAGATCCTCGCCGATCTGGCCATGGTCACCCTGGTCGTCCATGTCACCGGCGGCATCGACAGTTCCCTGAATTTTCTCTACCCCCTGGTCATCGTGGTCGCCTGCATGCTCCTGCCTCGATCCTGGGGATATCTCAGCGCCGCCCTGGCTTTCATCCTGTTCGGAACCATCCTCGAGCTCGATTACTATTCGGTCATTCCCTCGTACGCCAGTTCGCATCCCAAACTGCAGGCGCTGCAGGTCGTCATCTTCGTCAACCTGTTCGCTTATTTCGCCATCGCCTACCTGGCCGGTCTGCTCATGAGCAAGCTCCGCCAGGTGGATGTGCAACTCAAAGATGCCAGCGGCGCCCTCGAAAATCTGCAGGCGCTCCACGAAAATATCGTGCAGTCCATGAGCGGCGGGGTCATCGCCACCGGGCTCGACGGACGCATCACCCTGGTCAATCGAGCCGCCCAGCAGCTGCTCGGCATCCCCGAGGCCGAGTTGTGCGGACGCTCCGTGGCCGACCTTTTTCAGGATCCGTTGCCCCATTTCGCCGTGGCCCGAAGCGATGCCGAAGTCCGTTACCAGGCCGTCAACGGCTTCCGCAAGACCTTTCGCGTGCTGGTTTCCGCCCTCAACCTGAGCGCGCCCGGCGGCCTGGGCTTTGTCTATAGCTTCGACGATCTCACCGAAATCCGCCGCCTGGAACGCGAAGTGCGCATGCAGGACCGTCTGGCCGCCGTGGGCCGCCTGGCGGCCGCCATCGCCCACGAAATCCGCAATCCCCTGACCTCCATAGCCGGCTCGGTCAGCATGTTGTCGGATGCGCCCACTCTCAATTCCGAAGAGCGCCACCTGCTGCAGATTGTGACCCGCGAGTCCGATCGCCTGAACAACATCATCACCGATTTTCTGGCCTACTCGCGCGGCAAGCAATATCGCTTCGAGCGCGTCGATCTGATTCCGTTGCTTCAGGACACGCTCACTTTACTCGAACACCGCCTCACCGCCGAGGGCGCCGGCATCGAGCTCAAGCGCAACTTTGCAAAGTCCGAGGCCTGGGTGCTGGCCGATGGCGACAAGCTCAAACAGGTGTTCTGGAACTTCTCGGAAAACGCCGTGCGCGCCATAAAGACGACGCACAAAGGCGGAACGCTCACCGTATCTCTCGCCGAGCGCGGTCCCGACTGGGAAATGAGCTTCGCCGATACCGGCCCCGGCATCAATCCGCAGCAGACGGATAAAATCTTCGAGCCCTTCCAGTCCTCCTTTGCCGACGGAACCGGCCTCGGCCTGGCCATTGTGTACCAGATCGTCCAGGCCCATGAGGGCAAGGTGTGGGCGCGATCCGAAGTCGGCAAGGGCACCAGCTTTGTCGTCCGCCTGCGCCGCATGGACAGCGACCGCGCAGAGGAGCGCGCCGCCCTCGGAACCTCGACCGCGTCCCCCTCCGTCCCCGCCGTGCTGACGGTGGGAGGAGGCGCGCGTGGGTAACATCCTGGTCTGCGACGACGAGCGCTCCATCTGCGAACTGCTCGACATTGCCCTGCGCCGCGATGGCCATAAAGTCGAAACCGTCACCGGCGGCGAAGCGGCCAAGCGCAAGATCGACAGCGCCCTGTTCGACGTCATCGTGACCGACATCAAGATGCCCGCCGTCGACGGCGTCGAAGTCCTGCGCCACGCCCACCAGGTCTCTCCCGATTCCGCCGTCATTCTGATGACTGCCGTCGACGACTACGAAGCCGCCGTCGAGGCCGTTAAGGCGGGCGGCGCGACCGATTACATCCGCAAGAGTCCCGGCCTCGTGGACGAGGTCAAACTCGCCATCGCCCGCTCTCTCACCAAGGTTTCGCTCAGTCGCCAGAACTTCGCCCTGCGCCGCGACGCGGCTACCCGCAACTCGCTCGACAACATCGTCGGCGTCAGCCCCGCGCTCGAAAAGTTGAAGCAGACCATCCGCACCGTAGCCACCACCAGCAGCACGATTCTGGTCTACGGCGAAAGCGGAACCGGCAAAGAACTAGTCGCCCGCGCCGTGCATACCTGCTCGCCGCGCGCCGCCGAAGCCTTTGTCTCGGTCAACTGCGGCGCCTTTCCCGAGACCTTGCTGGAAAGCGAACTCTTCGGTTACGTCAAAGGCGCCTTCACCGGAGCCAACCAGAACCGCCGCGGCCTGTTCGAAGTCGCCGACCAGGGCACGATTTTTCTCGACGAGATCGGCGACATGACCATGCCCATGCAGGTCAAACTGCTGCGCGTGCTGCAAGAGCGCACCGTGCGTCCCGTAGGCGGCACCAGCGAGATCCCAGTCGACGTCCGCGTCATCGCCGCCACCAACCGCGATCTCGACCGCCAGGTTACCGAGGGCACCTTCCGCGAAGACCTCTACTATCGCCTGAACGTGATTCCCATTCGCGTGCCCGACTTGCGCGAGCGCCGCGACGATATTGCGCTCCTGGCCCATCACTTCCTGAAAAAATATGCCCCCGGAGCGGGGAAGAGCATTCACGGCATCGCCGCCCAGTCGCTCGAAGTTCTGACCGGCTACGACTGGCCGGGCAACGTCCGCCAACTGGAAAACACCATCGAACGCGCCGTGGCGCTGGAAACCTCGAGCGAACTGCGCGTAGAGTTGCCGGCCGAGCGTCCCAAGGCTCGCGCCGTAGCCGCCAGCGCCGAAACCGCCGCCACTATGCCCGTAGCCGCGGGCGCGGGCGCCGTTCTACCCGAAGGCGTGAACATGGAAAACTACGTTGCCCAGATCGAGCGCGGGCTGCTGCAATCCGCCCTGGGACAAACCCACGGCGTGCAAGTCCGAGCCGCCGACGTGCTCGGCATCTCCTACCGCTCGTTCCGTCATTTGATGAAGAAGTACGAGCTGTAAAGCTCAGCGATCAGCCGTCAGCTCTCAGCTATCAGTAAAACCTGCTCGTGGAGAGACGGGCGTCCTCGCCCGTCCAGGCACCCTATCCAAGTTGTCATCCTGAGCGGAGTCGAAGGACCCCTGCGCCTTTACTCACCGCATCAGAGGCGTCAGGGAATTCTCCCGTGCGATGAGTGGTCGCACGGCTAGAGCGCGAAGTTTGCCATACCTGCGGATGCTCCCCGAGTTCGTGCATGGGTCTTGATACTGGTTTTCAATCCCAATCGCTCGGCGTAGGACACAAGCATCTCCAAACTGAATTTGGACATCTTGCCCCGCAACAGATCGCTGATTCTCGGCTGCGATGTTTGCAGGATGTTCTGCAGTTCGCGCTGCGAATAACGAGACGCAACTTTCACGACCTTGGTGTGCAGATCGGCCTTGAGCTTCAACGCTGCGGCTTTCTCGGGTGAGAATCCGATGTCCTCGAACAGATTGCGTCTCATTGTCTTTACTTCTCCTGTTTGGGGTCATGGACCCTGATGTGTAGCGCCTTACCTGGACAACCTGTCCTTTTTTCGTCCTGCGAGCCTCAGCTTCAAGGCGGACAGGCGTCCTCGTGCAATTTCAATGTCTCTTGGGGGAGTTTTGTTCGTCTTCTTCGTGAAGCAGTGGAGAACGTAAACCGCCCCTTCAAGCTTTACATACAGCACTCGATACCACGAGTCCCTGTCTTCGGCGCGCAGCTCAAAAACTTTCGGCAGGACAGGAGCCATGGAGCCGGAATCCAGGGGCTTCTCCCCGTTTTGCACCCTCCACAAATCGCCTCCAAGGTCCTCCCGGATATCGTCGGGAAAGGATTTGATAACCGCTCTAGAGTCTCCCTCAAAAACCACGTCCGGAGGTGAGCCATCGGCCACAGTTAGACGGTAGCAGAGTTCGAAGGAGTTGTATATAAGAACTTATATGGAAGTATGTGAATTGATTGTCATCCTGAGCGGAACAGGGACTTCACGAAGTGAAGTCTCTGCGGAATCGAAGGACCCCTGCATCTTCCCGCTACATCAGGCGCGTCAGGGAATCCTCCCTGTGATGCCGGTTTTTCGTGGCTGTTTACTTCTAAGGTTTTAATCCGTGTTTACCACTACCCCCTCCCCCTTGCCACTCATGATGATTTCCTTTTGACCTTGCGCTGATTGACCCCCTGCCTTACAATTCCGGCCTGGAGTGAATCCCGCGTAAGTGCTTGGTAGGGAATTTGGTCGG
>JBGPFV010000174.1:0-5943 GCA_041483535.1 Terriglobia bacterium
ATCGCGATGGTCAATCCCAATCCTAAGACTGCCGCTATTAATTTGAATTTCATATGTACCTCCGCCTTGCTCGGGACACAAACCCTACCAGAGATAACGCAGGCTGAGTGCCAATGTCGCGCGACGTGGTAAAAATTACGTAACTGCATTGTTCTTAGTAAGTTAAAAGAGACATAAGAGCTTGGGCAGGCGGCCATTCTCGCGGCTCCGGTGGCCCGGTTCCACCGGGTTGGTGGTTTTCGGCCAGGGGGTTGGACTGAGCCAGGGACTGTGACCACTCCGCCGGTGGGACAGTTTCAAACAAAAGGCCCCAAACCAAAAAAGGACACCGCCCCACGCGGTGTCCCTACCTACCAGCAATTCGAGTTACTTATTCTCGTTGAGCGATCCGGCGCCAAACTCCTTGCGTTGTATCACCGGACGCGCCGTTCTGGCCGACGCTGCCGCGGGCATGGCCGCTGCCGCCCCGTAGCGCTCGAGCAGCACCGGCACCATCGCGCCTTCCGCTTCTTTCACAAAGGTGAGCTTGCTCTCGCCCAGCAAATCGACGCGGACGAAATCTCCCAGCTTCACTTGTCCCGTCGCCACCAGGTTCGCCAGCGGAAATACCAGATGCCGTTCAATCGCCCGTTTCAGGTGCCGCGCCCCGTACTTCGGGTCGGTGCCTTCCGCGAGCAGGAAGGTCTTTACTTGCGGCGTGCAGTTGAACACGAACTGGTGCGCGCCCGCCGCCATCAGCACCCGCTGCTGCACCATCCCCAATTCGATTTCCAGGATCTGCTGCAGGTGCTCGGGACGCAGCGTTTTGAACACGACGACTTTGTCGATGCGGTTCATGAACTCGGGCGCAAACTTGCGCCGTGCCGCATCCACCGCCGAGCGGTTAATCTTTTCGTCGAGCGAGTTGTCCACCTGCACTGCCTTGGGCGCAAAACCCAAGCCGCCATCCACCAACCCGGTCATCTCGGCGGTGCCGAGGTTCGAGGTCATGATAATAATGCAATTCGAAAGATCCACCCGCCGGTTGTCGCCCAACGTCAGCGTCGCCTTGTCCAGGATTCCAAGCAGCAACTGCCACAGCGAGTCGGAAGCCTTCTCGATTTCGTCGAACAGCAGAATCGACAGTTTCAGCTTTTCCGTGTGCCACTGGTTGAGCGCTTCCTGCGTCAGCAGCGGATGCGTCTCGCGGTGTCCCAGGTATCCCGGAGGCGATCCGATCAGCTTGGCAATCTCGTGCGAATGCTGGAACTCGGCGCAATCGATCTTGATGCAGGCCCGCGCATCACCGAACAGCGACTCCGCCACCGCTTCCACCACCCGCGTCTTGCCCGACCCCGTAGGTCCCAGAAACAGCAGATTGCCCACAGGCCGGCCCGGAGCATTCAGCCCGGCCAGAAACATCTGATAGATTTCCGCCACCTTCTCGATCGCCTGGTCCTGCCCCACAATCTTCCGCCGTAGGGCGGTCTCAAAGTCGCGGGCGTCGTTGCTGCGGCGGCTAGGGTCCAGCACGGTTGCAAGGTTCGTTCTCATCGCTTCAGGCCCTGGTTTCCTTTCCGGAAACTGCATTTTCTCTGGGAAACTGCTCATTTTTGTCACTCAGTGACCACGCGGGAGAAAGGCTGCCTCCTCACCCGCTTGCCTATCCTGTGCAAGCCGTTAGCCATCCTCTGGACACCCCATAATCCCCCGCTTCTCATCGTTTTAGATGCGGCTAGCCCACCTTTGGTCGGGCCGGTCACGTTACCCACAGTTTCCCCAAGAGCAATAGTTTGCAGAGTGCGGGAACTTTCACTCAGCGCCCTAAACCACTCCTTCGTCCATGTCCGGTAGGCCATAGACCGCTGGCCGGACGTAACTGGCGGCTAGGGTTATCGCAGCCGACAATCGGAAACAGATTCATACCCTGGAGAATGCCCTTGTCCCCATCCTTGACGGCTGGACTTTCAACGACTTGCAGGCTGCGGAATAGTTCGGGTTTCGTATCCGGGCATCGTTTTGGCGTTGCCGTAAGTTCTTCAAAATCAGAAGCCCCTTTAGGGATTGGCTCCGAGTCCAGACTCTCGATAGCGAGCGCTCCTGCCTTCCTGTTCGGCCTGGCACTGGTCGGCTTAGTCCTCTTTTCTCTGCCTGCCGCCGGAGTACAAAATCCGCACGGCGTCCAGTTAGTGCAGGTGAAAGCCGATGCCAACAAAAAGCCCGAACCCCCGGCGCCTGTCTCCGTCATTGCGCCCCCCGGCTCCGAGCTTTACGTTGCCCAGCGTGGAGACAGCATCCCCTTAGTCGCCCGCAAAAATCTGAAGCGGACCAAATACCTCACCTCAGCGGAACTCGCAGAAGCCATCCGTGAAGCCAACCACAACCGGCAGGGGGTCTTCCTCAAGTCCGGAGAGCAGATCATTATCCCCGGAATTCTCGAATCGCCAATTGTAGAGAAAACGGTCCCAGTTGCAAGAGATTTCGAAGTCCGCGCCATTTACCTGACCGGCGTGATGGCGGGCAGCGATCATGGAGCGCGCATCATCCGCCATTGGCGGGAAGTCGGCGGCAACGCGATTGTCTTCGACATCAAGGATAGCGACGGCATCGTCAACATCGCCTTCGACCATCCCTTAGCCACCGGACAGCGCCACTACATACCCGACCTACCCAAGTTCATTCACTTCCTGCATTCCGAAAACATGCACGCTATCGCACGCATAGCCATCTTCCGCGATGAGCACTTGGTCACGAGCCATCCGGAACTGGCCGTAAAATCCCATAGCACCGGCCATCCCTGGCGCGAGAACGGCAAGCTGGTCTGGACCGACCCCTCGAATCCCAAGGTGCAAGACTATGACATCGCCCTCGCCAAGTTCGTAGCTCAAGCTGGAGTCGATGAAGTGCAGTTCGACTACGTGCGCTTTCCCGCCGAAGGCGATCAGAAAGATGCCGAGTTCGCATACCAGGCCCGACATCCCGAATCCAACTGTAGAGACGGGGCTTGCCCCGTCTCCCCGGCCGCCGGGCCCGCAACCGGTCGCCCGAAAACAAAAGACCCTCAGCGCTCGGAGGTGATCGCCGATTTCCTGAAGCGCGCCTATGCCGAGATCCATCCCACCGGCGCGCTGTTCTCACTCGACGTCTTCGGAGTCATGGCGTGGCAGCGTCCCATCGATCTGTCGCACACCGGACAGGATATCGTGGCCATGTCCAAGCACTGTGACGTGCTCTCGCCCATGATCTATCCCTCGCACTTCTTTGGCATGGACGGCATCGCGCGCCCCGGCGACGCGCCCGAGCATTTCATCGGCGAGTCCATGGACCGCTTCAAGCTCATCACGAAAGACAGCGGAGTGGTGATTCGCCCCTGGCTGCAAGCCTTTGCCTGGCGGACGAAAACTTATTCGCCCAAGTATGTTGAAGTGCAGACTGAAGTAGCAAAACAAAAAGGCGGTATCGGCTTTCTTTTCTGGAACGCCAACAACGATTATTCGAAGCCCTACGCTGCCATGCCGGAAATGCGCGCCGCCAAGGGACGCTACTTCCGTGGCGACGAAGTAGGGTCCAAGCCAGAAGTGGCCACAGCCGCGCCGGTGGCGCCGGTCACTGGGACTGCGCCCAACCCAAATGTGGAGACGAGGCCGGCTCCGTCTTCGAGCGATGCCGCTCACCACACTCAGAAAATCTGGCGGCACTAAAGTTGGCTGCGGAAAAAGCCGGGATCTGACAACCAGCCCCTAAAGGGGCGTGTGATTTTGAAGAACTTGCGGTATCGCTAAAGCGATACCCTGATACGAAACCAAAGTTTTTCAGCGTCCGCCGCGACTAGTTCTTGTGTTTGCCTTTGGACGTGAGCTTGCCCACGATAAACTCCTGTGCCAGGGCGGTGAACATGCGCTCGGCGGTGTTGATGAGGACCGTCTCGAACGTCTGCCGCGCGCCGCGATCCGATGCCGGGTAGTAGGCATTCGCGAGAGCCGCCGCGGCCAGATCGCCACCTATGGTCGAGTAGTTGGGCTGAAGCCGTCCGTTGTCTCCCCGGCAGATGAACGGGCTGGAGAGGGCGTGGAGCGCGCGAGACTTATTGGTGCCCGTGCCCTGGTAGAAGTAGCGCGGGTCCTGGTGCAGAAGCGATGGCAGGATGGCGCCGCCGATCATGATGTCGCTTATGCCGTCGGCGGCAGCAGCGCCATAGCGCTTACCGTACGCCCCCCAATCCTGGCCGTAGTTGGGAATGTCCGCAGCCTGGTTGATGGCGGCAAGCACACCTACCCCGAAGATGGTCACAGGATCGAAAGAGGTTTTGAGGGCGAGCCTGAACTTCAGTTTCGTCGTGAGCGGCTCGGCATTGTGATCATAGACAACGTAGAAATTGGGGATGATGCCTAAAACGCGCTGCTGCTCCTCGATCTTGACCTCCTCGGTGGCGACCTCCTCGGAGGAATAAACCACCGATACCGTGGTCTGCGCCTGTGCGATCTGGAGCTTGCTGCCGGTCAGGATCAGGTACTCGCCGGGCTTGAGGATCACGGCGGGTGAGGTCCAGTTTGCAAATCCCTGGTCGCTGATGGTGACGTGATAGGGGATGCCCGCCTCGAGATCGTTGAATTCAAAGAATCCGTTGTTGTTCGATACGACCGCGCGGAGATCTCCCAGGGCAGAGCCTTCGAGAACGACGGTGGCGCCAGGAACGGGGTCGTCGTTCACGTCGGTGACAGTGCCGGTCATATGTCCGGCTTCAGGCTTGGGTGGGTTGACGTCCTGTGCCGCCAACGGCGCGGCGATCGCAATCGCCACCAAGGTCAGCAGCCAAATTCGTAAAGTTCTCAAATCCAAAGCTCCAATTGGACCGGTAAGGAATAGAACTTCATTCTATCGTGTAAGTTGCGGTCCTCCGCAACCCTGCGCAAGATCGGTAAGCAAGTGCGTCAGGGGTGCGTTCAAGTTGATGATGGCTACAGATTCAGCTAATTGAGATGCGGCTGGGCCGATGTTAGCAGGCTGCTGTCGGCGGTCTGCGGTTAGCAGGCTGCTGTTGGCAGTCCACGGGATTCAACGGGTCACTTGGATTCTGCGCTCAGTTTCCCCCGCTCGCTGTTCCCCGACATGCTCCAGGGTGATTTCCACGTCACGGTCGCGTTCGAAGCGAGGGAACTTTTCTCCCCACTCTATCAATAAGATGCAATTAGGCGCGAGCAGGTCGTCCAGGCCAAGCGTTTCCAGGTCGCGCGGGGTATCGATACGGTAAAGGTCGATGTGATACAGGGTGACGCGCGGTCCGCGGTATTCGTGGACCAGGGTGAAAGTAGGGCTGGTCACGTCTTCGGCCAGAGCTGCCTCGAAGCCTTCCGCGATGCCCTTGACGAGGGTCGTCTTTCCCGCCCCAAGGTCGCCGCGCAGCACCACGATAAGCGGGGGTGACAGTTCGCCGGCCAGCCTCCGCCCGAAAGCGATCGTCTCCTCGGCGGAGTGAGTGATGGTCGGACTAGTGATGGATTGGCTCGTCATTCCCGGAGGGTTCAGTATAGCGAAGCGGCCGGGAAAGCAGGTCTCAGGAAGAACGTGGTTTTCCTGAGACCTGACACCTGACACCTGAGACGTGCTATTCAGAATCCGGGTGGCCTCTGAATCGGCTCGGAGGTGGGGCCCAGGAAACCGCGATCCAGAGCGGAATCAAGGGCCATGCGCAGCCGGTCGTGGTCTTCGTCGCCCAGGGCAACGAAGCGGAAGGGCTGAAGACAGGCGCTCTGAAACTTGCGCGCCGGGTACAGCATCTCGGCCATGCCGTGAATGGCGCCCGATTGGGTGTGGAAAGCAATCTCGACGAAGTCTCCGGCGGAAAGTTCATGCTGCAACTGCAGCATTCCGCCGGTGATGGAGATGGATTGTAGTTTTGCGCTCGCCCGCTGGCCGCCTTCAGCCATCACCGCAGCCGCAACCGATCCATGGAGTTGTACGCGG
>JBGPFV010000175.1:0-5896 GCA_041483535.1 Terriglobia bacterium
GGTGGCGTCGAGCGGAACCTGACGCGCAAGATCGCTCAAGAAAACGGCCGCGCCCTTGAGAACGCCGATGAAGATAATCGATTGGCCGCGAAAATCGCGAGCGATCTCCGCTCCCATCTCGGCGACCCGCTGGGCAATCGTTTCGCGTGACAGCAATACTTTGAGGGCGGGCATCGAGCAACCATTCTACACAGGATGTTGGGTGGAGCACACGACGCGCCGTAATGGCGGCGCTGTCTTACAATGAACGATGTGACTAAGAACCCAAAACGAGCGCTGTTGGTGATTGACGTCCAGAATGAATACTTCACGGGCAAGCTTCCCGTTACCTATCCAGCCGGGAGTCTGGCAAACGTGCTGCGCGCCATGGATGCGGCGCGCGCCCGCGGGGTGCCTGTGGTTGCGATTCAGCATGCGTCACCACAGGCTGACGCCGCCGTGTTCCGCAAAGGGAGCAAGGAATGGGAACTGCACGCGGAGGTGGCGTCGCGACCACACGATGTTCTGATCCACAAGTCGCTGCCCGGAAGCTTCACGGGCACGAATCTTGAGATGTGGCTGCGCCAGCGCGGTATTGGGACGGTTGTCATTGCAGGCTATATGACCCAGATGTGCTGCGACACGACGGCGCGTCAAGCAACTCACCTGGGCTTGGGAGTGGAATTTCTTTCCGACGCAACCGGCACACTGGCCGTCA
Source organism: Terriglobia bacterium (assembly GCA_041483535.1). Classification (GTDB taxonomy): domain Bacteria; phylum Acidobacteriota; class Terriglobia; order Terriglobales; family Acidobacteriaceae; genus Acidiflorens. Next base: position 698 of record JBGPFV010000175.1, read on the forward strand.
AGAACGCCGCGGGAACGGTCTCCGACGAGGAGTTACATCGGGCGATCCTGGTCACGCAGCAGATGCGGTTCAGCCGCGTTATGACAACAGACGAGTGGATCAAACAGCTATGAACGCAGCGGGAGCGCCCTGAACAATCCGCGGGCCCCGCTCGCTCGTTGCGCGCTGTTTTCCAAATCACTAGAATATTAGTTCGCAAGTTACCCCCTCGAGGTGTGTCGTGAATCTGCAAGGAATCCAACTTACCTGGCTTGGCCACTCCACCTTCCGCATCCAGACGCCGGAAGGGAAGATGCTGTACATCGATCCGTGGGTCGCCGGCAATCCCATGTGTCCGCAGAGTGAGAAGAACGTGAAGAAGGCCGACGCGCTGCTCTGCACGCACGGGCATGGCGATCACATCGGGGATGCGGTCGAGGTGGGCAGGAAGCTCAATCCGATCGCCGTGGGCATTTACGAGCTCTGTCTGTGGCTGCAGAAGAAAGGTGTCCAACAGATCGCACCGATGAATAAGGGAGGTACGCAAACGGTTGCCGGGGTGAAGATCACCATGGTTCACGCCGTGCATTCCTGCGGCATTCAGGATGGCGACCAGATCGTGTATGGCGGCGAAGCTTGCGGCTACGTGCTCGAGTTTTCAAACGGAGTCAAGCTCTACCATGCGGGCGATACCAACGTCTTCAGCGACATGGCGATTATCCGCGACCTGTACGCGCCGAAGATTGCGATGCTGCCCATCGGCGACCTTTTCACCATGTCACCGCGCGAGGCTGCCTATGCTTGCAAACTGCTGCAGCCGGAAACTGTCATCCCCATGCATTTCGGAACGTTTCCGCAACTGACGGGAACGCCGGGCGAGTTGCAGAGACTGGCGCCGAATGTGAAAGTGTTGGAGCTGGAGCCGGGAAAGACGGTTTCGTAAACGACGACTTCTCAGACGTGATCTTAAGGCTGATGATGAATCATCCGGTGGAGCGCCGGGCGGGGACGCCCGGCTCTCCATTGGCGAGTTTGCAGCGCAAGGAGACACATGACCGATCGACCCGCAAAGCCCGACTGGCGCATGGGCGGAATTACCGTTCCTGAAGTCGAAGACTACCTGTATGCCATGCTGCCGCCGCGCGACGAGGTTCTCGCTGAAATGGAAGTTGACGCCGCCAAGAACGGCTATGCCATCGTCGGCCCGGCCGTGGCTCGCGTGCTCTTTCAACTGGCGACCATCCGTGGGGCAAAGAAGATCTTCGAAATGGGGTCGGCCATCGGCTATTCCACCATCTGGTGGGCGCGTGCGGTGGGCGAGAGCGGACGTGTTGTCTACACCGATGGCGACGGCAAGAAGGCCGAGAAAGCCCGCCGCTACTTCGATCGTGCCGGGGTGAGCCGGCGTATCACGGTGCGAGTGGGCGACGCGCTCGAATTCCTTTCGGAGGAGAAGGAACCGTACGACATCATCTTCAACGACGTCGATAAGATCGACTACCCGCGCGTCTTTCGCCTAGCAATCCCGCGCCTGAAACGTGGAGGCCTTTTTATCAGCGATAACGTTCTCTGGAGCGGCAAGCTGGGTAAGCCCAACCCCGACGCCCAAACCAAAGCCATCCTCCAATTCAATAAGCTGATCTGCGAGTCGCAAGATCTATTTACGACTATCTTGCCCATCCGCGACGGAGTTTCCGTGTGCGTGAAGAAGTAGGGAATCGGGCGCGGTACGTTCGCAGGGATCGCACAGGGTGCTAGAATTGTGGGTTTCCACCACCGCGATGAAGACCCCGACAGCCTTGCCCGTTGAACAGATTCCGGAAACCATGCCCCGCACTAATGCTCATGCGCGGCCCGACTCCTCCAGCGATGTCCTGGTCGTAGGCGCTGGCCCCACCGGGCTGGCCTGCGCTATCGAGGCGCAGAAGGCCGGTTTCAAAGCCCTCCTCGTCGACAAGGGATGCCTGGTCAATTCCATCTATCACTATCCGAATAACATGGTGTTCTTCACCACGCCGGAGTTACTCGAGATTGGCGATATTCCGTTCACTACGGCGCTCGCCAAGCCCACGCGCCTGGAAGCGCTCGAATATTACCGCCGTGTCACCGAGCATTATCGTTTGCATGTCCGCCAGTACGAATGGGTGAAAACCATTACGGGCGGGGACGGTAAGTTTCGTGTCACCACCACCGACCGGCACAACGCCATTCACGACTACCGCGCGCGCAAGATCGTGGTCGCCACCGGCTACTACGATCTCGCCAACCGAATCGGCATCCCCGGCGAAGATCTGGACAAAGTCTTCCATTACTATCGGGAACCGCATCCTTATTACGACGCCGACGTGGTGGTCATCGGCGGCAAGAATTCGGCGGCCGAAGCGGCCTTGGATTTGTGGCGGCACGGCGCGCGGGTCACGCTCGTCCATCGCGAGCCGCAGATGCATCATCACGTCAAGTATTGGGTGCGGCCCGATATTGAGAACCGCATTAAAGCCGGCGAAATCGTCGCGTGCTTCAACAGCACGGTGCAGGAAATCGGCCCCGACTTCGTGGTGCTGCGAACTCCGTCCGGGCCGCAGCGCTTGAAAAACGACTTTGTATTCGCGCTCACCGGATACCATCCCGACTACGACTTCCTGCGCAGCGTGGGCATTGAACTTTCCGAACAACAGATGCGTCCCGTTTGCGACCCGGAGAATCTGGAATCGAATATTCCGGGAATCTACGTCGCGGGCGTGATCGTCGCGGGGTCGCGGACGAACGAAATCTTCATTGAGAATGGGCGCTTCCACGGCAAACTGATCGCCGCGCACCTGAGCGAGAAGCTGGGCGGGGGGAACCCAAATTTCCCGCTGGACGCGACTTAGCGCAGGCCGCAGGGCTCTGGGCGCGGCTGAGGCCGCACCCCTTCCCACATAAATAAACCAGGCAGGGATTTCATAGTGGCAGGGAAAATGGGGAGGCCAAGACCGTTCCCGCAGGGGAGAACTCACGGCTTTTCAATGGATTAGCCGAGCTCCTCGCTGGCATCTCAGTTGCTTGAAATCACAGTAGGAGAACTCCCATGCCAGAAGAAGGACCCTCTCACCCAGGTTCTACGACCCGATTCCGCGCCACTGTGGCGGCGCTGTTGACGGTCGGAGTCGCTGCCGCCGCTTATGCCGTGCATGAGCACAATGTCGCCCGGCAATTGGCCGACCAGAACAGCTCGGTTACTTCCACACTGCATACAACCCGCGACCAGATGAGCGCGTTGAACGCCAGGCTCGACGCCATGAACGCGGAACGGACGGCGCAGAAACCGTCGGCCACTCATTCCGCCCTCGATCATTCCACTCTCGATCATTCCGTCCTCTATCGAAAGCCAGTGACGGCGGCGAGCCTGCGCCACCGCATCGACGACCCACGCTGGAAGAAAGTCCAGGGGCAACTGGACGAGCAGGGAAAACAGATCGACTCCACTCGCCAGGATCTGGCGAATACCCGTACGGAACTCCAGGGCGCGATTGCCACCACCCACGAGCAACTGGTGAGGTTGGAGAAGAAGGGGGAACGGAGTTACTACGAGTTCGATCTCAACAAGAGTGGACAGGTGCAACGCGAAGGTCCGGTAGGCGTGCGCTTGCGCAAGGCCAACACCAAACATCAGTATGCCGACCTGGAAATGATGGTGGACGATTTCAAAGTATCGAAGAAACACGTCAACATCTATGAACCCGTGGTGTTCTACTCCGGGGATCGCAAGGCGCCGGTGGAACTGGTGATCAACAGCATCGGCAAAAACCATATCCACGGCTACGTCAGCGAGCCCAAGTACAAGGGGGCGGAACTGGAAGCGATGGCCAACTCATCCGCTGACAACCCGGCGAACAACCCGGCAGCCAATACCAGCGGCGAGCCCACCGATTCCGCAGGGAAGCCGTCGCCGGTGCGGCAGAAATTGTCGCCGCCCAACGACTGAGCGGAAGACTCGCATCACCTGCCTCAATGCACCTTAGCCCGCGCCCGGGAAACTTCCGGCGCTCTAAGGTGCATGTGAGGACAGGACACGGTTCGCGAGCCCGGCAGCACCCCCGTCATCTGTGTTGCCTGATGAAGGTGCGTTATAAAACGGACTATGCGGTTCCATGCCAAACCCGTCTTGCTATGGCTGCTGCTCTGCCTGGGCGCCTCCGGTGTCACGTTCGCGCAAGCGCAAGGGCAACAGAGCAACAAGCGGGGAAGCTTCAACCCGGCTTACCGAGCCACTGGCGAGGCTCCTGAAGCGCGGCCGAAGGCGATTAAGTCGCGGCCGCTGGCTCCGAGTGAGGGGTTGGCGATTCTGGGCGCCGCGCTCGATTCCCGCCATCATGCGAATTTGCCCTCCGATTGCTCCCACTTTGTGCATGAACTCTATGGGCGCGCCGGTTTCCCTTACGAGTACGCGAGCTCGGCGGACCTGTACGACGGGATCGACGAATTTCGGCGAGTGGCCAGTCCGCAACCGGGCGATTTGGCGGTGTGGCGCGGACATGCTGGGATTGTGGTGAATCCCGCCCAGCATTCGTTTTTCAGCGCGTTGAGTTCGGGCCATGGCGTCGATTCGTACGATTCGCCGTATTGGAAACAGCGCGGGCGGCCCCGTTTCTATCGTTACGTCAAGCGGGTTCCGAGTGGCGTTCTCTCCACCTCGAGCCGGGCTGCGAGCCTAAAGCCCGCGGCTTTGGGCCGCACGGAACCGCGCGAGACGGCGGAGGACTTTGTGCCGGATCGATCGGAGGAGTCCTCAAGCGAGGTTCGCTCCTCCGCGACGCTTACGGAAAATCAACCAACGGACACGACGACTCCTCCGGTTGCGGTCGTAAATTTCGCGCGGCCCAAACCCGATCAGATTAGCGCAGCGTTTCTGGCGGCATGTAGCGGCAAAGACTGGGTGGAGAGCCCCATTGGGCGGAACCTCTTCAAGTCGGCTCAACCTGTGATTGTGTTTGACCAGTTCGAAGTAAGGAAGGTACACATCGCGGGGAACCAGGGCTGGGTAGAAGTTCAGATCGATGAACTGCTTTCTGTTACGGGCGGTAAGGCACAGGCGCACGAACGTTCGGAACGGCAACGCTGGCCTCTGCGTCGCCGCAACAAGACAAGTTGGGAGCTGGCGCCTTCGCGCGACACGATCTACCTTCCTCGGCCCATAGCCGAGCGCATCCTGGCGCACGAACTCGCACAACTTACCGAGGA
>JBGPFV010000176.1:0-5881 GCA_041483535.1 Terriglobia bacterium
CCGGTGGAGAATCCCGCGCTGAAGGTTGCCGAGGAAGATGTGGCAACGATCATCTATACCTCGGGCACGTCGGGCGAGGCCAAGGGCGTGATGCTGAACGCGGGCAACGTCGGTTACATGCTGGGCTGCACTTCGGGACGGCTGGATCGGCTGATGCGGGGTCGCCCGAGACAGGGTGACCTGGCGAATACGCCTCCAGAGCAGGACGCCGTGTTTCATTACCTGCCGCTTTGCTTTGCAGGCTCGTGGATCATGATGCTGACCTGCCTGCTGCGCGCGAGCAAGCTGACCTTGAACACCGATCTGGGGAAGATTGCCACGGAGATGCGGCTGGCGGCGCCGGATTATTTCCTGAATGTTCCGGCGCTTCTCGAACGCATGCGCAAAGCGGTCGACGAGCAGCTTTGGAAGACGGGTGGGTTTCCCTTGAAGGTGTATACCAAGGCAAAGGGCGCCTGGGTGCGGCGGCAGGAGGGTAAAGCCCGCGCCGGAGACGGGCTTTGGCTCGGCCTGGCGAATCGGCTCGTGTTTCCCACCATTCGCAGGAAGATGATCGGCACCAGGCTGCGCGCGCTGATTTGTGGCTCGGCGCCGCTGAGCGTCGAGACGCAACTGTTTTTTATGATGCTTGGCATCCCCGTTTTGCAGGTGTACGGACTCACCGAAACCACGGCCATCTGCACCATGGACGATCCGGATGCGCCGGTCATTCCGGGGCGCGCCGGGCCGGCGGTTGCGGGCGTCGAAATGAAGGTCGCGGAGAATGCGGAGATCGTGGTGCGCGGGCCAAATATTTTCCCGGGATATTGGAATCGTCCCGAGGAAACGGCGAAGGTGCTGCGCGACGGCTGGTTTCACACTGGCGATCAGGGTGAAGTGGACGCGAACGGAAACTGGAAGATTGTCGGCCGCATCAAGAACCTGATTATTCTAGGGTCGGGGCATAACATCGCTCCCGAGCCGATTGAAGATAAAATCCTGCATGAGTTGCCGGGCGCGAGCCAGGTGGTGCTCGTGGGCAACGCGCGCGGATATCTGGCGGCGCTGGTCACGGGCAAAGTGAGCGGCCAGGAAACGCAGGCGGCGCTGGACCTTGTGAATCCGGCCCTGCCGCATTACAAGCAGGTGCGCGCGTTTCATCGGGTGGAGCAACCGTTCACCATCGAGAGCGGGCTGCTGACGGCAAACGGAAAACTGAAGCGCGACGCGATTGCCGAGCGCTTTCGAAACGAAATTGACGCCCTGTACGAAGTTTCGACGAACCAGGCCTCGATGAATCAGGCCTCGAAGAATCAAGCGGTGAAGACGGCGGTATGAACGACTTTAAAGGACAGACGCTATCGTGGCAGATCGTGAATGGAGCGATCGAACTGGCGCTGCATCGCGATCCTTGCAACGAGATCGGGTCGCTCACGCTGGAGGAGTTGGAGAAATTTGCGGCGGCTCTGCCCTTGCTGGAGAACGATGCGCATGCGCTGATTATCCATTCGACCTTGAAGGCTGGGTTTTCGGCGGGAGCGGATCTGCGCGAGTTGTTTCGGCGCGGGCAAGAAATGCAAAAAGACGCGGCCCTGCGCGGAGTGCGGGAATTTTTGGAGCGCATTCACGCCGTGATGAACGCGCTCGATGCGGCCCCGCTGACCACGATCGCGGCGGTGCACGGGGTGACCTTTGGCGGAGGGTTCGAGCTGGCGCTGGTTTGCGACATTATGATTGCCGACCGCATGGCGCGATTCTGCTTTCCCGAACTGCGTCTCGGGCTGATTCCGGGATTCGGCGGGATTCCGCGTCTGAAACGGGATTTGGGCAATGCCGTGGTGCGCGATCTGTTGCTGACCGGCCGCAGCTTCAATGTGATGAAGGCGCAGCAGATTGGCCTGGTGAGCCAGATTGCCGCCGAAGGCGAGGCGCTGCGCGTAGCACGCGCGACCGCCAGCCAGGTGGGGAAATTTGACAAGCGGACGGCAGCGGCGGCAAAGGAGTTCGTCAAGCCGATCCCGTATGCGGAGTTGAAGCGCGAGATCGATATTTTCTGCGACCTCTATTCGCGTCCGGCCGTCGAAGAAGGGCTGCGGCGGTTTGTGGAGAATGAGGGACCGCAGCCGTATTTGCCGTGAATTTGTAATTGGCGATTAGTAATTTGTAATTTTAAGGACTCACGTTATGTCAGCGCCTGCTGCCGATCGCACACTTGACGAAATCCTGAATCTCGCAGCCTTGCATTTTAAAGTGCCGCGGGAAAAACTCACGCCCGACGACGACTTTTTCAAGACGCTGGGCATCGACAGCCTGCAGGCGCTCGATTTGCTGACGCGACTGGAGCATCACTTCTCGATCGAGTTGCCGGACTATGAACTGCAGGGCGTGTCCGATTTCCGGACGCTGGCGAACCGCATTCAGGCGCGACTCTGAAACTTATGCACCACAGAGCTACAGAGACACAGAGAGAATCTTTTGATCTGTTCTTGCCCGGTGGGCTGCTTTGTCGTCCTTCGCGGATGTTCCGTTCTGATAAACTTTCTTCTTTCTCTGTGCCTCTGTGTCTCTGTGGTGAACAAAGACTGAATGCTTGATCTCCGCCAATATGCCAGCCTGGGTGCAGCGCTCAAAGATGCGCTGGAGCGTTGGCCGAATGAAACCTGCCTGATTGAAGCCGATCGCGACCGCGAAAAAGTGCGGCTTACGTACTCTGACTTTAGGGAAATGGCGCAGCCTTTGTGCCGCGCGCTGGAAGACGCCGATCTCAAGGCGGGGGACCGCGCTGCGATCATCATGACCAATCAGTCGAAGTGGCTGATTTCGGCCTACTCGATTTTTTTCTGCGGCGGCGTGCTGGTTCCGCTGGATTACAAATTGACCGCCGCGGAACACCTGCAGTTGCTGGCGCATTCGAAGGCGCGATTTCTGGTCGTCGAATACTACTTGTGGCGCGCGATCGCGCAGTCACCGGAGTTCGCGAAACTTGCGGTTGAGATTGTGCTGGTGACGGAAGCGCCGGCGGGAGCCGACTTGCGCGGCGCTTACCGCTGGGAGGAGTTCCGGCGGAAAGGCGAGCCGCGGTTCGTGGCGCGGCAACGGGAAGACACGGCCTGCATCGTGTATTCCTCGGGGACGGGCGGGCGTCCGAAGGGGTGCGTGCTCACCCACGACGCTTATCTGGAGCAGTGCGCCTCGCTGACGGCGTGGTATCCCTTCTGGCCGGGCATGCGCTATTTGAGCATTCTACCTACCAATCACGCGATTGATTTCATGGTCGGATTTATCGGGCCGTTCGTGTGCGGAGCTTGCGTGGTTCATCTGCGAACCCTGCGTCCGGAGTTTGTGCGCGACGCGTTCGTGCGCTATCGCATCACCTATGTCAGCCTGGTGCCGATGGTGCTGAAGAACCTGGAACGCGGGCTGCGCGCCAAGTTTGACGAACTCAAGCCCGGCAAACGGTGGATGCTGGACCGGTTGATCGGGTTGAACAAAATCCTGACCCGAGGACGTCCGCACGTCGGGATCAGCCGGCGTCTGCTGCCGCAAGTGCACAAGGCGTTTGGCGGAGAGCTGCGGGCGTTGATTGTGGGCGGAGCATTTACGGAGCCTTCGACGCTGCAGTTTTTCTACGACCTGGGAATTCCCGTGACCTGCGGATACGGCCTGACCGAGGCTTGCACGGCGGTGACGCTCAACGACCTGAAACCATTTCGCGCCGATACGGTGGGCAAGCCGCTGCCGGGGAGCGAGGTGCGCATACTCAATCCGGATGGCGACGGGATCGGCGAAGTGGCGGTGCGCAGCCGCGCGGTTATGTCGCACTATCTGGATGACCCCGAACTGACGGTGCGGACCATTGTCGAAGGCTGGCTGCTGACGGGCGATCTGGGACGCTTTGAGGGGAACGGGCAGGGGCACCTGCAACTCGTCGGGCGCAAGAAAAATATGATTGTCACCGCGGGAGGAAAGAATATTTATCCCGAAGACATTGAGGCGGTGTTTGATGGTCTGCCGGTGAAGGAATTCTGCGTGTTTGCGGCCAACTACTTGTGGCCGCAGAAGATGCTCGGTGACGAAATGCTGGTGCTGGTGGTGCGGCTGGAGCAGAATCAGCAGGTCGATGATGGCTTGCGCCAAGGGATCGAGGGGCGGAACCGGACGCTGGCCGACTTCAAACGCGTGGGTGGGTATTTGGTGTGGGAGAAGGATTTTCCACGTACCGCGTCGCTGAAGATCAAGCGCGGAGAGTTGGCGGCGGGGATTGGGGCGGGGGCGGCGCGGGAATCCATCGTGGAAATCTAGCGGTTGGCTTTTAGCTTTCAGTCGTCGCAGGAATACCGCTGCGAGCTTCGAGCTGCGAGCTGCGAGCTAACCCTGAGACCTGACACCTAAGACCTGACACCTAAGACCTAAGACCTGACTTGTGAACGAAACTTTTCTAGCCATTATCAATCCGGCGGCGGGGGGCGGGCGGAGCCGGCAGATGGCGGGCGCGGCCCTGGCACGGCTGCGCGCGGCCGGGATTGCGATCGAGACCGCCGAAACGAGCGCGGCCGGGCAGGCTACGCAGATTGCCCGCGAGGCCTACGGACGCGGCTATCGGAGGTTTCTGGCGGTGGGCGGAGACGGGACTTCCTATGAAATCGTCAACGGGTTGTTCCCGGAAAGCGGGTCTCCGCTCTCCGGTGTCAGGTCTCAGGGTTCGCCTGAGAATGATCGGATTGCTACCCTGGGGTTTCTTCCCTTGGGCACGGGCAATTCTTTTCTGCGCGACTTCGAGGACTTAGCTTCCGGCACGAGCGGTTTGGAGCATGCGATGCTAGCGCTGGAGGCGCGACGTTCGCGGCCTTGCGATGTTTTGCGCCTGACCCACAAAGACGGAGCCATCTACTACACAAATTTGCTCAGCATGGGTTTTGCGGCGGATGTGGCGGCGCTGCGGCATCGGCGGTTTCTGGGCTTGGGGCAGTTCGGTTATCTGCTGTCGATTTTTCTCGGTTTGGCGCGGCTCCATCGACGGCCGTTTCCGGTGCGGTTCGACGGGCAGCCAGAGTTTGACGCGCGACGCTGTTTGTTTCTGACCTTTAACAACAGCAAGTTCACAGGCGGAACGATGATGATCGCGCCCGACGCGGTCACCGATGATGGTCTGATTGAGTATGTGCGCTGGGGGCCGATCGGACGGTTGGGGCTGATTCGGAACCTGTCGACGCTCTATGATGGCACGCACACGCGGCATCCGCTGGCCGAGCGGCAGGCGGTTCGCAGGGTCGAGTTTCAACTCGATGGCCCGGTGGATGTGATGGTGGACGGCGAGGTGCTGACGCTGGAGTGCCGGACGATCGAAGTGTTGCCGGGTGCGCTGCGGGTGGTGGTGTGAAGGAGAGTACTCGGACAGTTCGCGGGCGAATGTGAACAATCTGCTCTTTCATTCTTCTCCAATCGCCAGCCTTCTTGTCACCCCGAGCGAAGCGAGAGATACTCTGGAACGTGAAAGACCTGGAAAAATCTAAATGAAAATCTACAGACTGTACATTGCGAAGCCGCTTCTGGTGTTCTATCTCCTGATGTTCGCCGCCTGGGTTCTCATTGGAGTCGTTGGGGTCGTTGTCGGTGCCGTTGGAAAGCTCGGCTCGGACGGGCCGCCAGCGTGGGTTTTCGTAATTGTGTTGGGTGTTGCGCTTTTCACCGCATATATGTGGTTGCGGTTTCCATTTGAAATCAGAGTTCCCGACGACACGGTCATCGAATTCCGCAGTGTTTTGTAGTGCACCCCAGTAGAACTGGACACGGAAGTTAGTTAGGCTTGGGGCCTCCGCCAGGAGGCGAGAATGTCGAGAAAGCCGAGAGTCCAAAGAACCCCGGAAGAGAAGTGGCAGATTGTGTTGGAAGGTCTGAAGAG
>JBGPFV010000177.1:0-5877 GCA_041483535.1 Terriglobia bacterium
AAAAAAACCTCCGCCGGGGGGCGGAGGCTGGAGGAGCTCATCCAGAGGCGTGACTACGATTAGTGCACGAACAATGTGGCCGTAGAGTTGTGCGACGCTCCCGTTCCGCCCGAAACCGAGCCGACGATGGTGATGACGTAGGTTCCGGCCTGCGTGCCGGTGCCCGGGGTAACGCTGTTGCTGGAGGATCCACAGCCGGACTGCAGCAGGATAGCGCCTGCGATCAGGCCGAGAACAACTGCGGCCAACCAGCGCCGCCGTTTGCGACTCGCGCCGATACCGAGTCCGACCAGGCTCAAGCCTCCGATGGGGAGCCAGGCTGCGTAGAACGAGCCGCGGCGGAAGACGCTGCCGGTGGTCACGGGTCGGGCCACGGTATTGATGGTCAGCGTCGTGGTTCCGCAAGAGCTGCCGGAAAGCGTGATGCTCGTGGGGCTGAAAGTGGGTGCAGTTGCGGTAACGATCGAAGGCGAAGTGGTTTCGGTGGGGGTAATGGTGGCGTTATAGCCGTGCGAACTGGTAGGACAGAAGGCGATCTGAATGGCGGTCTTGTCGCCCGCATTGATGGGGTTCGGGCTCGGGCTCGAAGCTTGGACTGTGAAGTCGACGATGGGGTCGGCGGTCTGCGGCGGATTGGAAGTGACCACGATGCCGCTGTTGTTGGCGGTGGCTTGGCCGGTGACTGTGATGGTCTGGGCGGTAGTCGTAATGGCTGGCGTCGCGTCGACTTCCACGGATGCGGTAGTGCACGCTGCGGTCGAGCACACAGCCAGTGTAGGAATAAAGCACGTGATCGTCGATCCTTGCACCTGGCCGCAGCTTCCTGTGCCGGTAGATACTTTGGCGGTGGGAGCAGGCGCTAGCCCGGTGGTACCGGCGGGGAAACCGGCGGTGAAGATCACCTGGGATGCGGTGTCAGGGCCGGTGTTGCCGATGTTGAAGGTAAACGCGACCTGAGTTCCGGCAGCGACCGGGTTGGGCGACGGACTGGTGGTAGCAGGCGTCACGGTGAGCGTGCTGCTGGCGCCGATCTTGCTCACGAAGGCATTCTGCGAGCCGTTCAACGTACTTTGGTAGGGAGGTGGAGCAGGAGAAAGAGGAATGGGGAAGTTTGTGGATTGGGTGATACCGGCTACGTAAGTGGCGCCGAAGACGGGGTCGATTGCCACTCCCGTGCCCTGATCCACGCCGGTGCCGCCCAGAAAGGTCACAATATCACCGGCACCCTTTCCCGACAAGGTGGTCGCAATCACCGCGACGAACGCATCTTGGAGACCGCCGTTCTCGTTCTGATAGGTATTTTGGGTTACGGGGAAGCCCTCCTCGGCTGTGGAGGTGGTTGAGCCCACCACGTGGACGGCTTGCAGCGAATCCACCTGGATGGCCTGGCCGACGTCCACGCCTGAGCCGCCCAAATAGGTGAAGTAGGTCAGCGGAAAAATCGATCCGGTCAGGTTGCCGATCTTGGCGATGAAGGCGTCGCCACTCCCCCCATAGGTGGACTGAAATCCACTGCCGGTACTAGTCCAATTGTTCGACAAGGTCGAGCCGGTGACATAGGCGTTACCGGAGGAATCGACGGCGATGCCATAACCAATGTCGTCGCCCGATCCGCCCAGGTACGTGCAGTAGACGGGAAGTGCGAACCCGGGTTTAGGGGTGATCTTCGCGACGAAGGCGTCCAGTGCGGTGGGGCTGCTGCTCCCGGTGCAAGACGTCTGGCCGGATTCGTCGAGGCAGCTCTGGTAGGCAAGGTTGAGCGGGAATTTGGCTTCGTTGTTTGGTCCAGGCGTAGGCAGAAAATTCGTGCCGCCGGTGATGTACATGTTGTCGGAGGCGTCGATCGCAATGCCACCACCCACGGCCTGCCCGTCTTGCGGATTTCCATCGCCCACATTTCCACCGCCCAGGTAGGTGGAGTAAATCATGCTCAGGCTGCCGCTACCCTTCGTGTTAATCTCGCTGGCGAAGAACTGGTGGGGCGCATTCGATTGGATTTGGAAAGCGTTGGGATTCGCTGGGAACCCGTTGCTCGTGCCGTCCGTCGACGTGGTGGAGCCGGTCACAAAGGCATTTCCGGTGTTATCGATGGCCAGCCCGGTAACCGTATCGGCGCCGTTGCCGGAAAGGTAGGTGGAGTAGCGCAGCGTGCTGACACCCGACGTGTTGAATGCCGAGACGTTCAACCGGGTGATAAAGCCATGGGCGCCAGGCTGGGTCGGCGGCCCCTGAAACGGAGCCAGCCCGCCGGAAGCAGTAGAACTGACGGGGAAATTTGCTGATGAGGTCGTGCCCGCAACGTAGATGTCGATGCCCGTGGTGAATTGGTCGAGGTTGGTGTTCAATGCGATGCCCGCGGGAAAGTCGGACCCGGAACCGCCCAGGTAGGTCGCGTACAGCAGTTGAGAGGTTGTGTAACCAGCTTGAGTGGTTTCCGTCAGCGTCGGGTTGATCACGGCGATGAAGATGTTCTGCGCGCCCGCGCCCCCAAGTTGCGGCTGGAAGGCCGGGGTGGTTGGGACCGTGGGAGGGAAGTCGGTTGAATTGGTCGAACCCGCGAGATAAATAAGACCGGAAGAATCAACCGCCAGGTTGACGAAACTCTCGACGCCGGTGCTGCCGCCAAGGTAGGTCGAATAGCTCAGGACCGGATCGATAACCAGTTCGCGGCTGTGGTCGTAGTCTCCGATGGCAAAGCCGATTTTGTTGTCGGCGAGTTGGCGGAAACTTCCTGTAACCGTCTTCTGAGCGTTTCCGTCCTGCTGGTAGACGCGTGGAGCATGGAAGCGAACATCGCCCTGGTCGGTGGAGAGCATCAGATCGCCGGACTCAATGCGGGTGGACGCGCCTTGGAAGCTCAGCGCAATTTGGCTGGGCTGGGCGCCGGGCGCGACGCGAAAGTCGTATTCAAGCTGTCCCTGATCGCCGTAATAAACCAGGTCGACACCGGGATAAACGCTCTTGTATTCCACGCGCGCGAATTGCGGAATGTTGTGACGCCATTTGGCGGGATCATTGCCGATGAAATAGTTGCTCTTGCCGGGGAGCGGCTCCTCGCCGGAGACGCGGGCGGCGGAATTGGCGCCGTCGAGCTTCATGCGGATCACGGAACTGGGTGCGGGCCGCGGGGCGGTTGCGGGGCGCGGGACGGGGGATGGCCGGTGCAGGCTGAGCACCGCCTCGTCGGCGGTCAGGAACAGGCCGTAGCCGGCGCCGCGCGCCAGGAATTTGACCTGAGGAGCGGTCTGGCCCTGATTGGGCTCGAAGAACAGCGGCAGCGAGATCGTTTTCGCAGGTGACTTGGACGCCAGCGTCTTTGGGGCGGAAGGCTCAGGGCCGTTGGCCTTGGCATGTGGTGTCGTTGAAAAATAGAACACGACGCCCGCGGCGGCCAACACTGCCGACACCAGAAGAGCGGCCTTCATCCCATTTCCTGTCTTTTTCTCTGCCACCGAACGTCTCACCGAACCTCCTACCGACACAGGGCAATTCCGATTCACGAAGCTCCTCCGATTTCCCAATTTCGTGGGGTGAGAACAAGAATGGCACACAAACACCGCTGCCGCTAGGCGCCCTTAGAAAGCGGATGCGTACCTGTCACCAGAATACTGGGATTGAACCAAACAAATACTTTTACATCCAACAGATACGCTGTCAAGCGCGGCGGACACTGTGGGGCCGGATAGTGAGAAGCCCAAACCGGGGCAAATGGTTGCAAGGAAAACAGGTCTCAGCTTTCAGGTCTTAGGTCTCAGGAAAAACATCGCCTACGGGATCGCTGCTCGAGTCAGAACCTAAGACCTAAGACCTGACACCTGGCTTCTTCAGTTCTTCGATCTCGCGCTTGAGCCGCGAATACCGCGAAACGATGGTCAAGAGATAAACGATGTGGATGACCCAGGTGACAGCGTAGGCGGCGAAAAGGTATGGGGTCCCTTTCATCGCACACTCCCGCGGGGATCGAGCAGCGATTCCAGGGCATGGGCCTCGTCGACGTCGCGCTGCAATTTTTCCAGGCGATAGCGCGACCAGCAAACCAGAAATGCGAAGCAGGAAAACGCCAGCCAGTTGATGAGCAGCACGTGCAGCATGCGTGGATCGATGGATCCGCCTCCGCCCATCACCGGCTGCGGGTGCTGGGTGCGGAAGAACCAGATCGAAAAGTAAACGAACGGCACGCACAGCGCGCCCAAAACGGCAAGCGCGGCCGCCAGTAGGGGCGTCTGTCCGCTGGAGGAGAAACGGCGCAGAAAAAGATAGCTCACGTAGATGAGCCACAGCACCAGGGTCGAGGTCAGCCGCATGTCCCACGTCCACCAGATGCCCCAGACCGGACGCGCCCAGATAGGGCCCGTGATCAGTACCACGGTGCAGAAAACGACGCCGACTTCGGCGCTGACCAGGGCGACGATATCGGCAGCGGGCCGGCGCTTGATCAGATAGAAAACCGAGGCTCCGAAATTGACGAAGAAGAGGATGAACGCCGTCCAGGCCGAAGGCACGTGGTAGTAGAAAATCCGCTGCACGTCGCCCATAGTCTGCTCGGTGGGAGCCTTGATCAGCGCCCCGTAAAGCGCGTAGCTCAACAGGATCGCGGTCAGGACACCGAGGATGGGGAAGGCTTTTTTCATTGGGTGGACGTCATTTTCGCATCGAACTGGCCTATTTACTTGCTCTTCATGGCTTTGATCAGTTTATCCAGAGCCCGATTCAGTGGCCACGAAATTCCACAGTATTCGTTGACAGACCAAATCGGAGTGTCTGATTCAGACGGAGCCTTGCCGCCCTTGAACACGTCTAGTTCATCCCCGAGGCAGATTGTGGCGCCGTTAGTCCCCTCGTTTAGTTCGTGCACAACGATCACAATATCCGCGTCGGCTGGATTGGCCGCTGTTTCCAATTTAGCTTTAGATAGTTTTTCGGCTACCTGCCTCTTCGCCCTGGCGAAATCCGGTAAGTAGCGAGCAGCGGCAGGCGAGGCAGGGTGTCCAAGCTCGATAAACACAGAGACCTTCTTCGCGGACTTTAGTAGCTCGTCTCCGTCGGTAATCATGTTCTGCAACTGACCGACACAATTTACAAAGATCGACACCACAAACGCGCAGAGCAAAATCGCAGTCTTCATTGTGCGCCCCTTCGGGCTGCTGCCAACAACTGCTTTCCTGTTGTGTCAAGACTAATGATGACGGCTAGATCAGCCGCATGTGCAATGTATTCGCACCCATTCAGGGACTCCCGCGGACGTCATCATTCCATGCCAGTCACTCCGCGTTTAGCACCGTTTCAAACAAGAGCAGACACACCGTAGTAAACAACAGATCGTAGCTCACAAGCAACACGATCCAGAAGCGCGCGCCTTCGCCGTTGAGTATAGCGGTAGTGGCCTGCACCATGGCGAGAAGCGCCGGAATTGAGATGGGAAACAGCAGCAATGGCAGCATGATTTCGCGGCTGCGAGTGCGGATCGACATCGCCGCAAAAAACGTTCCGTTCACAACCAGCGCCCAGGTCCCGAGCACCGCCACCAACAACAGTTGCCACGCCGGGCCCAGCGCCCGCAGCCGGTAAAACACGATGAACAGCGGGGTCATGAGCGCTTCCAGCACGCTGACGAAAATAAAATTGCCCACCACCTTGGCCACGAATAGCGAGTTCGCCGGGGCGGGCGAGACGCGGTAGGCGTCGAGCACCTGGTTGCGCAGTTCGCGCGCCCAGGTCTGGTTCAGCGCCACCACGGCCGCGAACAGGAACGCCACCCAGACGAGGCCGCCGGCGATCTGGCGCGATTCTTCGGCGCTCGGATCGAACGAAAAACTGAACACCACCACCACCAGCAGAGAAAAAAACAGCATGGAGTTGATGGCGTCCTTCGACCTC
>JBGPFV010000178.1:0-5863 GCA_041483535.1 Terriglobia bacterium
ACGCGCCGGGCTTGCTCAGTCGAGAGCAGAGCATCGGGGACAGCCAGCAGCAGCGGCCACTTCCCTTTCGGCTTCACTTCGACCACCTGCGCCTGCACCTGATTCGCCATGCGAGCCACGGTGAGCGCACCCATCCAGCAGGCAGAGGCGTTGTCGGGATGGTGCTCGCGCATGGAAGCTTCGCCAACGATGCGGTCATTTTTCCAGCGCAGATGTCCGAAATGTACAGCGAGCGCGATGCCAGCCAGGCGGGCGGCGGCGGACGATCCGCAACCTCGGCCGATGGGAATCTCGTTTTCGATGTGAATGCGCAAGGGCGCGATCTTGCGGTTCTCCGATTCGAGGACCTCGCAATAGGTGGTGACGATGAGGTGGTTCTCCATGCGGGCGCAGATCGGCGCGTCGCGGCCTTCGGCGGTGACGAAAAAGTCGGGCGCGCGCTCGGCGCGCAAACGGAGATGGAAATCCAGGGCGAGGGCAGCCGCGTCAAAAGCCGGGCCCAGATTGGCGGAGGTCGCCGGGAGCACCAAGCGTAGCGAGCGGTCTAAAGATGTAGGACGTGACGGCATAGATTAGAGAACACACTCCTCGGCGACGAAGGCCATCCAAAACGATAGAAATGAAAGACGTTAGCCAGACAGGGCCTAAGCAGAGTCCCTTACAATCGCCAAGACATCGAACTGTGTTTTATACACGAGATTGCGGCGAACTGCTACGAATTTCTCTCGGAATCGGGCCCTGGACAAACCCAGCGCCTAAAAATGGGCGGGATCAAACAATCCGGGAGCGTCCGGGGGATTGGCGATCCGTTGCTTGAAGCAAGCTGCATGGCAAAACCACACCTGCCACTGGCCGCTGGCCGTTGATACTTGGACTCGGCATGGGTCGGCATCGGAAGGCTCAACACCAAGTCCACAAAAACAGCACGGGCCCCATTCAATTTTTGTCATTTTGAATTTCTCTCGGCCGTATCGAGCGCGGTAATGACGGCCCCCAAATCCGCATCGAGCACAACCGGGGCGCGCTGCAGAGATTTCGCCTGGGCAGCCTCGGTCCCGTCGCGACTTTCAGCAACGGACACTCCAACAACAGAGGTTCCGGCAACTGAGGTTCCCGCAAAAAGTTCGCCGCGGTGGAACTTGATGGTGAAATCGGGATCTTTGAGCAGATGCCCGGTCAGGATTAGGACGACGGTCTCTCCCGCTTTGACGAAGCCACTCCTACGCAGCTTCTTGAGTCCAGCCAGCGTGACGGCGGAGGCAGGTTCGCAACCGATGCCATCGGCGCCGATTTCGGCCTTAGCCGCGGCGATTTCCACTTCCGTGACCTGTTCGACCTCGCCGCCGGTCGCCTGAAGCACGCGCAGGGCTTTCTTCCACGATGCCGGATTGCCGATCTGTATGGCAGTCGCGAGCGTGTCGGCGGTCATCGGTTCGAGCTTCTTCCCGCCGAACTCGCGCACGCTGCGGTAGAACGGATTCGCGCCCTGCGCCTGGATGATGGAAAGCTTGGGCAGACGCGAGATCAGTTTGAGATCGCGCATTTCGACCAGCGCCTTGCCGATCGCCGAACTGTTCCCGAGATTGCCTCCAGGAACAATGATGTGGTCCGGCGGCTCCCACGCCAGTTGCTCCATGAGTTCGATGGCGGCCGTTTTCTGGCCTTCGATGCGATAAGGATTCACCGAATTCAAAAGATAAACCGGCTTCTCGCGGACGAGGCCGGTGAGGATGCGGACGCATCCGTCGAAATCGGTGCGGAGTTGGCAGGTGAGGGCTCCGTAGTCAAGCGCCTGCGACAGCTTGCCCCAGGAAATTTTGCCTTCCGGGATGAGCACCAGGCTGAGCATGTTGCCGCGCGCGGCGTAGGCGGCCATGGACGCTGATGTGTTGCCGGTAGAGGCGCAGGCCACCCAGCGAAATTTTCGCTCATGTGCGGACGAGGCGGCGAAGGTCATGCCCGTGTCTTTGAACGACGCGGTCGGGTTCATGCCCTGGTGCTTGGCGCGGAGATTCTCAACTCCGACCCCGCGCGCACACCGTGGCAGGTGGTACAGCGGCGTGTTTCCTTCGCCGAGCGTGATGGCATGTTCCGCGGCAATGTGCGGAAGAAGTTCGCGAAAGCGCCAGACGCCGCTCTGGTCAAGCGCATCGCGCGAGGTGCGGCGGTTGAGCCACAGAGCTTTCAGCGCCGAAGTATCCGTGTGGTGACGGGGCTCTGCCCCGTCCATCTGGTCGAGCCTCCATCCGGGGAAAAAGAATTCCAGCAGGTCGCCGCAGGCGGTGCAGCGGAAATCTTGAGCGGCAGAATCGGGCGTGGCGCCGCAAGAAATGCAACGGAGTTTCGCAGTGGCTTCCGTATTTTGAGCGATCGACACTTCGCCTTATCACCAGACCAGCGCAGAAGATCAGCGCATGAAGATAAGTACATCATACGGGCTAACCGCGGAGATCGCAGAGAACGCAGAGGTTTTTCTAGTTTGCTTTTCGACCGCCTCTGCGTGTTCTGCGGTGAGCATACCGATCAGCAAAGGTCTTGAGTGAGTATGCCAACAACCACAAACGGGGCATGCTCTCTTATCTGTAGCCCCCGCACTTCCGCAAACTGACAAGCCACTGCGTCATCATCAAACAAGCCGACCTCATTCAGAGCGGCGCCAAAATAACCTCGCAATTGAGACCATGCTGGCTCCGCGTATCCACAACCCTTCAGCCCGCTGATCAAACCGAGCAAATCCACGACATCAAAACCCAACAACCGCCATCCGCGCAGCAGGATCTCTTCTTCTTTCGGCTGGTTGTCAAAGTAACCGGGGCCAAATCGCCCGGCCAAAGCGATCAAGTTCGCTTCAGAACTCGTGAGACAGACGGGAGATAAACCAGCCGTTGAAATGCCTCGCTTGCGAGAGGCATCTACAAGAAGATCAATGTTCTTCGCAAGACCCAGTGGGTTACAGAAATCCGGCAATGCCTCCTGCATCAAAGAATCGACCTCTTCTGTTCGAACCCAAACGCCTGGGTCTGCGCTAATCGGATTAGCAAGTCCGGATACAAGCCGCTGATTCACCTGAGCCGGATTTTGCTTCTGCAAATCCGCGCTCACGCGGAGGTCGAAGCCGAAGCTGACGCGTTTAGTCACTCATCGCACCTCAATTCGACGGCCAAGTCGAGTAAATGCTGCATCCCTGCAGTCCTATGGAGGAGATGGGAAGGTACCCCCTCGTCCCGTGGCGTTTCCTCCAATAGCACTCACAAGTATCAGGCTGATCACCGCAAATAAGCGTCGGTCTTGTTCATCCAGTCGGCGCGGGGTGGGTCGAAAATATCGAGGTCGACCGTATCCGCGAGCGCCTCGGCCCAATGCGGCATGTTGGGAGGTATGGTCAGGACCTCGCCCGCATTCACCACGATCTCTTTGCCGTCGATCCAGAATTTCAGCGCGCCTTCCAGAATGTAGGTGATCTGCTCGTTGTGGTGGCTGTGTTCGGGCACGATGCATCCTTTCTTCAGCAGGACGCGGGCGAGCATCACATTCTGCCCCACCACAAAGTGGCGGCCAAGCAGGGGGTTTAGCGCTTCGACTTCGATCGAACTCCACGGGATGTGCCGCAACTCGGCCGGGACTGGCTTGCCTTTCAGAACCGTGGCTTTCAGCGCAGCTTTACTGGCTGGGCGCGCGGTGTTCGCGATCTTCGTTTTCTTTTTCGCGGATGATTTTCGTGCTGTCGTTTTCAGCTTTTTCTTTTTCATGGCAGTGACCCCAAGAACCATATTACAAGCCTCTATACATGCCGCCATCCACGAGGATGGTCTGGCCGGTGATATAAGAAGCGCGCTCGCTGGCGAGCCACACAATCGCGTCGGCAAGTTCCCGCGGTTCGCCCAAACGCTTCAGGGCAGTGTCCGCAGCCCAGCTTTCGAACATTTCTTTCTCACTCTTGCCGAGCGCCCCGGAACTCGAGTGAGCGAGTTCCTTCAGGCGGTCGGTGGCGGTGTAGCCCGGGCCGACATTGTTGACCAGGATGCCATCTTTGCCAAACTCATTGGCCAGACTCTTGACCAGTCCGACAACCGCGGCCCGCACCGCATTCGAATATACGAGGTCGGCCACCGGCTGCTTGGTGGTGATGGAGGTGACGGTGATAATGCGTCCCCACTTTTTCTTCCGCATGTGCGGGATGACCTGGTGCGCAAAGTAAACCGCACTCATGAAGTTTACTTCGACGGCGCGCTTCCACTCATCGATGGTAGTAGCGAGAAAACCCTTGGCGGGCGGCCCTCCGGCATTGGTCACGCAGATATCGGCGCTGCCGAATTTCTGAACCACGGCATTGACGAAATCGCGGACGGCGCCGGCGTCGGTCACATCGAACGGCTCGGCCAACACTTCCACGTTGTGCTGGCCGCGAATGTTCTCGGCGGCGGCGTGGAGCGCATCCCGGTTGCGAGCGCAGATGGCCAGGCGGCAGCCTTCCGCGGCAAAAGCCTCGGCGGTAGCCCGCCCGATTCCCTGACTGGACGCGGCCACGATGGCGACGCGGTTCTTGAGTCCGGTTTCCATCCGCGCGTCATTATAGAGTGTGCCGGCGGCCTTGTCTCACGACAGGGTAGCGATGCGGCTTGCCGGGTCTGGGCGCCGCAGGTAATCTTAAGAGATTCCAGCTAGATTTTGGGGAGAACATGGGAGCCGCTCGCTACATCTGGATTGACGATTCCTTGAGACCCGCCAGCGAAGGCGTGGTCCCGTTTGTGAGTGCCGCGGTACAGTACGGCTTCAGCGTGTTTGAAGGGATCCGCTGCTACTCGACCGATAAGGGGCCGGCCGTGTTCCGCATGGACGAACATGTGAAACGCCTGCTGGACTCCGCTCACATCGTGGGCTTTCGCGAGTTGCCGGTTACGGCCGAGCAGGTGAAGACGGCCATCAACCAGACGATTGCGGCCAACGAATTTTCATCCTGCTACATCCGTCCGATGATTTACCTGGACGGCGCAATGAGCCTGACCGTCGAGGCCGGCCAGCCGCACTTCGTGGTTGCGGTGTGGGAGTGGAAGGCGTTTCTGGGAGCCGAGGCGAAGGAACACGGCATCCGCGCCAATATTGCGTCGTTCACGCGGCTGCATCCGAACATCATGATGACCAAGGCCAAGGTCTCGGGAAACTATGTAAGCTCGATTCTGGCCAAGACCGAGTCGCATCGCGCCGGATTCGATGAGGCCATCATGTTGGGGCCCGATGGATACGTGGCGGAGTGCACCGGAGAAAATCTCTTCGTCGTGAGAAACAACATTATCTACACCTCGCCGCGGGCGGGGATTCTGGAGGGCATTACTCGCGACAGCCTGATCGTGCTGGCTCGGGAATTGGGCTACTCCGTGGTCGAGGAGCCCATCTCACGCGATCAGCTCTATATTGCCGACGAAGTGTTTGTGAGCGGCACTGCGGCGGAAGTTGTGGCGCTGCGCGAAATTGATTTTCGTGTCATCGGCGACGGCAAGACTGGCCCTGTAACGCGCGCGCTGCAACAGGAGTTCGACAAAGTAGTGAGCGGAAGGCACGCCCGCTCGTCAGAGTGGCTGGCGCCCGTACCCGCGCTGAATGCGGCGGCGGTGCCAAACTAGCGCGTTCGTGTAGAGACGGGGCTTGCCCCGTCTCCCGCCGCGAATGGAGACGCGGCAAGTCGCGCCTCTACAGGAGATTTCGAAATGAAGAAGCATCAATTTCGCCAGGAAACCGAGGCGGTACGCGGCGGCGCCAGCCTCGACAAAAAGAACGGGCCGCTCTCCACACCGATCTATCAGACCTCGACCTTCGAAGTCGCCGACATGCAGGAGCAGTTGCGCGTCACTCCTACCGACAGCTA
>JBGPFV010000179.1:0-5851 GCA_041483535.1 Terriglobia bacterium
ACCAGCACCCCGCCCGCCAGTTGTAGCCCGTGCATCGCGGTAAGAAAAGCAATTGTGCAATCGGGTAATTTGGTAAATTAAAAACTAAAAGCCGGACAATCTTAGATTACAAAATTACCCGATTGCCAAATTACAAAATTCCCGATGATGAACGCGAGCGCTGGAACCGGAAGTATCGCGAAGCGCCCGAAGCCTGGCTGGTCCCCGATCCCTTCCTGGAGCGGGCGTTTTCCCAATACATTCTGCCGCTGTTTCCGCACGGCGGAAGCGCGCTCGACCTCGCCGGAGGAGCCGGACGCCACGCCATTTGGCTCGCCAGACAGGGTTGGAAAGTCACGCTCATCGATATCTCCGAGACCGGAGTCGAACAGGCGCGGCGGAATGCCGGCCCCCTCGCGTCCCACATTCATTTTGTAGTCGGTGATCTCACCCGCTTCCAGGCTTCGCCAACCCCAACGTTCGAAGTGGTGATGGCGTTCTTCTATCTGGAGCGAAAGATTTTTGCCGAGATAGTGAACGCCCTGCGACCCGGCGGCCTGCTCATCTACAAGACGCACACCCTGGCACAGGCAAACCTGGCGGGCGGTCCGAACAACCCGGCGCACCTGCTCGACCCGGACGAACTCTTACATCTGGCAAGTGGGCTGCAAATATTGCATTACCGCGAAGAGGTGGCGAAAAAAGCGACCGCGGAGTTGGTGGCGAGAAAGGAAAGACAAAAGAGATCTGAGCGCCGCACCCGTGTCCCCAAAGCCGCCCGCAAGATCTGAGGAAAGAAAGACCAGGGAAGGATTGGTGCGGGGCACAGGACTTGAACCTGCACGGCCTTGCGGCCACTGGCTCCTAAGGCCAGCGCGTCTGCCAGTTCCGCCAGCCCCGCTCAGATTTTAATCGTACCACTAGGCGCGGAGTTCTCTTTACCAGGCTGCGGAAAACCCCTGATCTTTCAGTTTGTTTTGCAGGGGCGCGGCTTCAGCCGCGCTGTAAGCCCCGCAAAATCAATGGCGGCTTTAGCCGCTGAGGCCAAGAGCGGCGCGCACCAAGAGTTCTTCCGCAAGCTGTTACGTCGATTCAGCACGCCAAGCGCCTAGGCTGGGGAAAGGCACGATCCTCCTCGCGCAGAATCTCAGCAGCTTTGGTCGACGAAATTGCCGGATCCAAATTCCACCCCAAAGTCGAGATGGAAATTGGTGGTTTTTTCCTCGCTGATGGTGTGACGCTCCACCTTTGCTCTGCGATCTGCCCAGGCGTTACACTGCCAGACATGAATACAGCGAACCAACCGAATGTGAAGTTCGTGCAAACTCCCGATTACCGCGAGGCTTACTCCAACAGCGTGCAGATCCGCGTGAATGTGTGGGATTTCTTCCTGGTTTTCGGGACCATGCAGCAAAGCTCGGAGACGCAGGTGGAATTACGAAACTTTCAGGGGATTTATCTCAGTCCACAGCAGGCCAAGGCGCTCATGGCGCTCCTGCAGCAGAACGTGTCAAACTACGAGGCCGCGTTCGGCGAGATCAAGCTTGATCCACGAGCTCCCGGTGGACAAATTCACTGATGCACTATTCAACGACGGCTGCGCGGCCAGCGGCGCACTCGTACATCCGCAGCCTAAATCCACATTGTCATCCTGAGCGAAGCGAAGGACCTGCTTTTTGCGGCGAACAGCAGGTCCTTCGCTTCGCTCAGGATGACAAGTTTTGGAGTTATCTTGCGAATTCGCGATCCAAAAACAAAATCTCAACCGGCGGCATCCGCGTGGGCGCGGCTGTTTCTTCTCTTCGCCCTGTTCTTTGCCGGACTCATGCTCCTGCACGCGCCCCTTCTGCGACTTCCTTATTTCTGGGATGAGGCCGGCTACTACGTTCCCGCCGCGCGCGATCTATTTCTGACCGGCACCCTCATTCCCCTTCCACAATCCACCCCATCGAATGCGCATCCACCGCTGGTGATGGCGTGGCTGGCGCTGGCCTGGCGCGTCGCCGGCTATTCCACGCTAGTCACGCGCACGGCCATGCTCGGGCTGTCCGCATTCTCGCTGCTGGGATGGTTTCGACTTTCGCGAATCGCCGCCAATTTGCCCGTGGCTTGGGCGACAACCGCGCTGCTGGCGCTTTACCCGGTCTGGTTCACGCAGAGCTCCCTGGCGCAGGTGGACTTGCCCGCCGCTGGATTTACTTTCTGGGCGCTGGCCGCGTACATAGAAGACCGTCCGTGGAAGCAAGTGCTGTGGTTTTCGTTGGCAGCGCTGGCGAAAGAAACCGCGATCCTGGCTCCGCTGGCGCTGTTTGCCTGGGAACTGCTGGGCGATTTCATTCGGCCGCGTTCGCAAGAAAGCTCGCAAGAAAGCGCGAAAGAAAGCCCGGCAAAAAGCTCGAAAGCACTTTGCTGGAAAGAAATTCTTCCACCCTTGGGCAGACGAACGCGTTGCCTTTATCTGCTCCTTCCCGCCCTGCCGCTGGCCGCCTGGTACGCCTACCACTACTCGAAGACGGGCTTCCTGCTGGGCAACCCCGAATTCTTTCGTTACAACGTTGCCGCCACCCTCAATCCTCTGCGCATCCCGCTTGCCCTCGGAATGCGGCTCTGGCAACTCTTCGGATATTTCGGCCTCTATCTGCTCACGTTGGCGGGATTGCTGGCCCTGCTTCGTCCGCCGCAAAAAATGAACGCCGTTGCCCGCCCGCGAATTCCGTTCTGGATGCAAGCCGCATTCCTTTCCGTGTTGCTCGCCTACCTGGCCTTTATGTCGGTGGTGGGCGGAGCGGTGCTGGCTCGCTACATGTTGCCGGTTGTCCCGCTCGTGATTCTGGCGTTGGTCTCGACCCTGTGGCGGCGCGTACGCAATTGGAAATTGATTATAGGAGCGGTCGCGATTGCATTTGTCGCAGGCCTGTTCAGCAATCCGCCCTACGGATTTTCTCTCGAAGACAATCTCGCCTACCGCGACTACATCCTGATGCACGCGGAAGCCAGCCGTTTCCTGGCGATGCGATATCCCGGCCGGCGCGTTCTCACCGCCTGGCCCGCATCGGACGAACTCACCCGTCCCTGGCTCGGCTACATCAATGCCAATGCCAGTCAGCCTTTCCGCGTCGTGCGTGTCGAAGATTTCTCCCTCTCCCAAATCGACCTCGCTGCCCGCGCTCGCGACCGCTTCGACGTGGCCCTGGTCTTCTCCACCAAGTACCAACCACCCCATCCACTCTTAGGAATTGAGAACTGGGAGGCGTGGCGACGCATCAAAGAGAAATTCTTCGGTTACCATCGCGACTTACGACCGGAAGAAATTGCCCAGCGTCTAGGTGGAACAATTGCCTATCGCAAAGAACGCAACGGCCAGTGGATCGCGGTCATTGCGGTCGAGCGCTGAGCCTTCTTGTGTGGGGACGGGCCTTTAGTCCCAAGTTTCGAAGATGTACCAATTCTGGCCGAGTTTACGGTACGCGTAACCCTTGTCCCCCGCTTCCTCGGCCTGACCGCGATCGCGTTGCTCTACACAGGGAAGATACGTCTTGTCGCGGCCTCCGAAGTTAATGCAGTGAACGAATCCTTTGGTCGTACCGCCAGCAACGAAGTCCGTGTCTGCAACGAAGTAGACGTTCCCGACCTTATCTTTATCAAATCCGCGCACGTCAACCTCGCGGAACAGTCGTTGGTATTCGTTCCACTTGTCGCGGGTCATTCCCCGTTTCGACTTGGTTCCCGCCCAACCCCACTTGTTCTCAAGCCTCCTGAAATTGTCCGTGATCCTGATTCCACCCGCGTCTTCCTGGGACATGCGAGCCAGTGCATCGAGTTCGGACCGGTGACTCTCAAATTGGCTCCTGAGAGTTGTGTCCGAGGGAGCTTCGCATGACCACATGAGAAACATGAGCACGAAAAACAGCGAGAGGATGCCGAGTAACAAGCGGCGCAGTATCTTGGAAGCAGCGACGACGACTCTTGCCAGATCGCCGCGAACGACTATTTGCGCCGAATCCATTCCCACCACACATGAGGCTGAAGGATACGCCCCAGAGGAAGGTTGTCTGAGGTCGAAATGTGGCGATAAGTTTCCTCTACAGTTGAATTCCAGACCGGAGAGTGGTCGTGCCATAGCGGATTCTTCGACAAATCTACCCATCAACCTTAAGGAAATGTTTGTCGATGTGACTAAAGAGAGGGTATCCGGACATCCCCGCTTCGGAAGCGTAACGGTTGAGAACCGTTAGCGCTTACTCCCGGGATCGCCTGGTCCGGGTTCTGGTCGAGTCACGGGCGACTCTGAATGAATCTTGCCGCAAGTTAGCGCCTATGGGCTGAAGTCGGCCGTCCACACGTTTTACAACAATCGGGTTCACATCCCCATCAAGTGGCAGGAATGCGTCTTGACCACGACCCAAACGCTCTTTCCAGGGCCAAGTCCCAGAGCATCGCGCGCCGCCAGCGTTAGGTGTACTTCAAACTCCGTGCCGCCGCAATCCACCATCGCCGAGACGATGACGTCTCTCTGCACCAGCCGCTGAATCGTTCCCGGCAAAACGTTGCGAGCGCTGAGCCCGCGCGGTTTTTCCGTTGCCAACAGCAGGTCGCCGGCGCGAATGCCCACGCGCAGCCGCGAGCCAACCTCGGCCCGAACCAGCGGCGTTTCCAACACCACTTTGCCGTTACTCAACTGGCAGGTCATGGTTCCGCGATCCTCGTGCAACGCCAGCACCGTGGCATCGAAGATATTTTCGAATCCCGACAGGTGCGCGACGGTTTCCAGCCGCGGCGCGCGCATGACGTCATGCGGACGCCCTTGTGCCACGATTCTTCCCGCGTCCAGCACAATCACCTCGTCGCCCAAGGCAAACACTTCCTCGCCATTGTGCGTGACAAAAAGAATCGGAACGCGGTGGTTTTGGTTCCACTGGCGCAGATCGCCCACCAGAGACGACTTCGTCGGACGGTCCAGCGCCGCCAGCGGCTCATCGAGCAGCAGTGCGCGCGGTTCGGTCACCAGCGCTCGCGCCAGCGCGACGCGCTGGCGCTCGCCTCCGGAGATTTGTGCCGGCCGCCGGTCGCGCAAGTCAGCAATGCGGAACGCCTCAAGTATCTCGCGGCAGCGCGTTTGCCGCTCGGCCGCGCCGAGCGTGCGCAGACCATAAGCGACGTTCTCCCCCGCAGTCAGGTGAGGGAACAACGCCAGGTCCTGATGCACGTACCCGATGCGCCGTTTCCAGGCCGCGACGTCCCGCTTCTTCTCCGAGTCATAAAGGTCTTCACCGCCCACCGCAATGCGCCCGTCGTCGGGATCGCTCAGCCCGGCAATGCAATCCAGCAGCGTCGTTTTCCCCGCACCCGAAGCGCCGAAAAGAATGGTGAATCCGGCCAGCGCGCGGAAGTGGACATTCAGGATGAAGCTGCCCTCGGGATTCGGAAAGCGTTTGCGGATGCGGACTTCGAGTTCGGAAGAGATTGGCGGTGGCGATGTTGGTAGAGCCGGAGCCGTCTTCACCGCCATGGACTTACCGCCCCTGCACGCCGGTTCAAGTCGTACCGGTTCAACCCAAACCGGTTCAACCCAAAAACCACCGACAGCAGCACGAAAGACACCACCAGCAGCACCAGCGCCGTCTGGTTCGCGCTGGAATAATTCCCCATCTGCACCTGATCGTAAATATCAATCGAGATGGTGCGCGTCACGCCGGGAATATTACCTCCCACCATCAGCACCACGCCAAATTCGCCCAGCGTGTGCGCGAAGCTGAGCGCAAATCCCGTGACCAGCCCCGCTTTCGAGAGAGGAAGCACGATACGGCGAAAGGTCTGCACCGGCGAGTGCCCAAGCGAAGCCGAGGCGCGAAGCAGCTTGGGATCGACCGCG
>JBGPFV010000180.1:0-5850 GCA_041483535.1 Terriglobia bacterium
AAAGTCGCCAAGTATTTGGACCGCGTGTACTCACCTGGGCGCGTGTTGTATCCGATGCGACGGGTGGGAGCCAAGGGACCGGCGGCGTACGCGGGCGAGGGCGCCCGCGCCACACAATCGCAGAGCATGTCGGCGTTCGAGCGCATCTCCTGGGACGAGGCTCTTGACGAAATTGCGCATCGCTGGCGGCGGATCATTGCCGAATACGGTCCCGAATCGATTCTGCCCTACTCTTACGGGGGCTCGCTGGGCGCGCTCAACGGCGCTTCCATGGACCGCCGTTTCTTCCATCGCCTGGGCGCTTCGCAACTGGAGCGCAGCATCTGCTCCACGGCAGGCGAAGAAGGCCTGAAATCGGTGATTGGCGTCAAGCTCGGCACCGAGCCGGAACAGTTTGCGCATTCTCGTTACATCATCGCCTGGGGCTCGAATATTCACGGCAACAACGTTCATCTCTGGCCCTTCATCGAAGAAGCTCGGCGCCAGGGCGCGAAGCTGGTGGTCATCGATCCGTACCGCACGCGCACCGCGAAGTGCGCGGACTGGTACCTGCCGATCAACCCCGGCACCGATACCGCGCTCGCGCTCGGGTTGATGCACGTCATCATCAAAGAAGATCTTTTCGACGTCGATTACGTTTCGCGTTACACGGTGGGGTTCGAGGACCTGAAGGCTCGCGCACAACAGTATCCGCCGGAGAAGGTGGCGTACTGGACCGGCATATCCGCCGGCGACATCCGCAAACTGGCGCGCGAGTACGCCACCGGGCGGCCGTCGGTGATTCGCGTCAACTACGGCATCCAGCGCTCGGAACGCGGCGGCATGGCGATGCGCGCCGTCACCATGCTGCCCTGTTTGATCGGATCGTGGAAGGAACTTGGCGGCGGACTTCAGCTCTCGCTCAGCGGCGCTTACGGTCTGAACAAAGATGCGCTCGAAATGCCGGAGTTGATGGAGAAGGCGCTCGGACGGCCGGCTCGTATGGTCAACATGGTGCAACTGGGCAGTGCGCTGAACTCGCTCACCGCGCCGCCCATTCAGGCGCTGTTCGTGTACAACTCGAATCCGGCGGCGGTGTGTCCCAACCACAATGAAGTCGTCCGCGGACTCAAGCGTCCCGACCTTTTCACCGTGGTGCACGAGCAGTTCTTTACCGACACGACCGACTATGCCGACATCGTGCTGCCGGCAACCACTTTTTTCGAGCACAAGGATCTGCAGACCGCGTACGGCCACTACTACGTTCAGGTTTCGAATCAGGCGATGGATCCGGTGGGCGAATGCCGGTCAAATGTCGAGATGTTCCGCGCACTCGCCGAGCGCATGGGTTTTGAAGACGAATGTTTCCGCGAAACGGTGGATTCGATGATCGACCGCGCGCTGGAGTCGGCTAATCCGTGGCTTCGAGGGATTACGCGCGACCGGTTGGAACGCGAGCATCGCATACGGCTGAACTTCGCGGAGCCCTCTGCGGCCAAAGCCACCGTTGAAGACAAGTCAGCTATCGCAGCGGTGAACCGCTGCGCCACCCAAAATCGAAACAATCCAGACCCTGATACAGACCTGCATTTCCCCGATCCGAAAATTTCCGCGGCCGGCACAGCGCCCTTTCTGCCGTTCGCCCAAGGCAACTTTCCCACGCCGAGCGGGAAGGCCGAGTTCTACAGCGAAGCGCTGAAGGGTCTGGGGCTCGATCCGGTCGTCGGCTTCACTCCGCCCGAGGAATCGCGACATGGATCGGGATCGAAGGCGGCGGGCTTCCCGCTGGAACTTCTTGCCCGCAAGGCGGACAACTATCTCAATTCGTCGTTCGCCAACCTGCCATCGGTGCGGGAGATGGAGCCATGGATGGGGAATCTGGAGATGCACCCGACCGACGCCGAGGCGCGCGGGGTCCGCGATGGCGACCCCATTCGCACGTTCAACGCCCGCGGCGAGATCGTCCTTAAGGCCCGGGTTAACGGTTCCGTGCCTCCCGGAGTGGTAGCCGCCCGGCTCGATTGGGCGCGGTTCAGCCCCGGCGGCGCCAATATTAATGTGCTCACCTCAGAAAAACTTACGGACATGGGCAACGCGGCAACGTTTTATTCCGTCTCTGTTGAGGTGGAACTCTTTCGGGCTGTGAGATCGGGGGTGCGGAAAACTTCGGTGCTTGAGGCCAGCCCCTAAAGGGGCGTCTGGAATCGAAGAACGTGCGGTATCGCGAAAGCGATACCCTGATACGAGGCCATTTTTTGCAGCTTGCCAAGGATGAAATTCGCTCCTGCCTTGGACGGTTCCCACTCTCTACCGTATAATTACCGTTTTCCCAAGGACTGTCCGATTAAGTCTTCGCTGGCGAGACGGGATGCTTTGAGAGGGCGACCCTGAGCGGCTAAAGCCGCCTGTGTATTGGGTTTCGACGGCATGGGTAAAGCCATGCCCCTTGCAAGCCATCCGGAAACCCACTTAATCGGAGTTTCCTAACTCTAGTTTTTCGAGGTAGTTGCAATTCATCGCCGTCATCATGCTATCCCTGTGTGCGCCCCGCGACTCGGCCACGACATGGGCCCGCAGAGAGACCCTTCTTGGTCTCCATCTTCTTCCACCACAAGAGTTTGGAAGCAGAGCTCTGTCTTGAAACGCCTCCTCGTTCTCTTGGCGCTTCTGCTCCTGGCTGCCCCCGTCGTCGGCCAGCAGGACCTCATCGTCGACATCAAAGTCCACGGCAACCGCCGCATCCCTGCCGAGACGGTCAGGGCCCGCATCTTCACCAAGGTCGGCGACGTCTACGACACCGCCTCCATCGAACGCGACTTCAACGCTCTCTGGAACACGGGCTACTATGAGGACATCCGCTTCGAGCGGGAACAGAGCGCCAAAGGCTGGATTCTTCACATCTACCTGAAGGAGCGGCCTACCATCCGCGAGATCAACTACACCGGCCTGAATGCGGTTTCCACCAGCGACGTGCTCGACCGCTTCAAGGACCGCAAGGTTGGACTGGCGGTGGAGAACCAATACGACCCCACCAAAATCAAGAAGGCGGAAGTTACGCTGAAACAACTGCTCGCCGAGCACGGGCGTCAGTTCGCTACGATTCGCACCGAGGTACGCCCGATTCCGCCCAATGCGGTCGGGCTCACGTTCGTGGTTCGCGAAGGACCGAAGGTTAAGGTGGGGCGGATACGCTTCCGGGGGAACAAACACATCAATGACCGCACGCTGCGCGCGGCCATGAAGAACCTCAAGCCCATCGGCATTCCGCACTCCATTTTTCTAGAAGACATCTTCTCCAAGACCTACGACGCCACCAAGCTTGAAGAAGACACGGAGCGGGTGCGCGCCGAGTTCCAGAACCGCGGTTATTTCAAGGTACTGGTGGACGACCCCAAAGCCGAGATTCACGATACGGGACACACGGGGTTTCACGTCCCGTTGTTGCAGTCGGGGCTGGGCAAATCCGTCGATATCACCATGCCCATCGAAGAAGGCGACCGCTACCGTCTGGGGACCATTACCTTCAAGCATAACAAGGCGATCCCGAATGCCGCCGCCCTGCGCAGCCTTTTCCCCATGAAGGACGGGGAAATTTTCAGCCGGGAAAAGGTGGCGAAGGGACTGGAGAACCTGCGCAAAGCATACGGCGAAGCCGGGTACATTAACTTCACATCCGTCCCCGACACCAAATTCGACGACGAGAAAAAGATTGTGAATCTGGAAGTCGACGTGGACGAAGGCAAGCAGTTCTACGTGCGGCGCATCGAGTTCCAGGGCAATACGACCACGCGCGACAAAGTCATCCGGCGGGAAATTGCGCTGGAAGAAGGCCAGATCTACAACTCGCGCTACTGGGAACTGAGCCTGCTGCGTCTGAACCAACTCGGCTACTTTGAGCAACTCAAGCCCGACGATCAAAACACCACGGAACGCCACCTCGACGAAAAGGCGGGCACTGTCGATCTCACGCTGAAGGTGAGGGAAAGGGGGAAGAACAGCATTGGCCTGCAAGGCGGCGTCAGCGGTCTGGCGGGCGCGTTCATTGGCATCAATTACAGCACCAACAACTTTCTTGGATTGGGTGAGACGCTTTCAGTGCAGGCTAGCATCGGCGCCTACCAGCGCGACATCATGTTCGGATTCACCGAGCCCTACTTATTTGACCGGCCCATCCAGGCCGGCTTCCAAGTCTACCTGCGGAAGACCAACTTTAACGAAGCTCGGCAGTATGCGATTTCCACCGGACAGAATCTGAACCTGCCTTCAGCCTACCTGCAGAATCTGCAGGACTACTCGCAGTCCAGTACCGGCTTGAGCCTGAGCGTAAGCTATCCGCTGCACCGTTCCTTCAAGCGCCTGGGCATCAGTTACTCCCTCGACCGTTCTTCGCTGATCGCGGTGAGCGCCGCCTCCAAGCTATTGTTCAACAATCTTAACTTCAGCGGCATCACCGGCCCCAACGCGCTCAACGGCATCGTTACCAGCAAGATCACGCCCAGCTTCACCATGAACACTCTGGACGCGGCCTACGCGCCGCATCATGGCAAGAGCCTGTTCATCGGCGGGGAGTTCGCGGGCGTCGGGGGCACGGTTCACACCATCCGGCCGATTATCCAGTACAAGCAATTTTTTCCCATGCAGAAGCGCCGCAATGCGTTTGGCTACAATGTTCAGGGATCGTTCATCACGGGATACGGCGGGATTGTTGCGCCTCCCTTTGAACGAGCGTACCTCGGCGGCGAAAACGATGTCCGTGGTTTCGACTTCCGCACCATCTCTCCCATCGCCTATCTGCCCAGCGCACAGATTGTGAACCTCCGGAACGGCGATGGAACGTTTGTTCCCGCCAATCCCCACTTCCCGGTGCAGACCAACCCCAGCACCGGAGCATGTATCAGTAATTGCGTGAATATTCCAGTTCCGTACCTGCAACTGGTAACTCCGGGCGGCGACTTTAGTGTGAACGCCAACGCGGAATACCGAATCACCATCGCGGGACCGGTCGCCATCGCGCCCTTCGTCGACATGGGTGTGGATCCGATCCTGCGCAACTCACAGTTGCAGGTCAACCCGATCCAGTTCAACACCCTGTTGAGCACGCAGTTCGGCTGCCCAATCCCGCCGAGCGCTGACAATGGGTACGTCTGTCAAGGCGGGGCAAGACTTCCGCCGGGCACCTTCTCGCCCAATCTCCGCCCGGTTTCTGGCACGAACTGGGTAGTGCGGATGTCCACCGGAATCGAATTGCAGACCATGCTTCCGGTGGTCAATGCGCCCTTCCGCATTTACTATGCCTACAACGCCCGGCGCCTCGACAGCAGCGCGGCGCCGCCGATCCAGATCACCCGGAGCATGTTCCCTTGTCCGGTGGTGGGGGTTAACGGCTGTACCAATGCAGACTACGGCGCCGGCAACTACACCTATAACCTGACGAAGTCTACCCTGGGCTCCAACTACACCCTTCGGGAACCACGCAAGACGTTCCGCTTCTCAGTGGCGACAACGTTCTAGAAGCAGCTATCAGCTATCAGCCGTCAGCTTTCAGTACCCGGCTAAGTGGAAGTCCGATCCAGCGCCGTTTGTTGGTGAGATCCGGGCGTCACCGCCCGTCCCCCCGTTTGCGATCATGAGCAGATTTGTCTGGGAAGTTCGCGACTGAAAGCTGATAACTGAGTGCTGAGAGCTCTCTTCTACTCGATGTGCACCAGGCCGCTGGCTGGCTCGGACGCTGGCGCCGGCCGCTGCGGGGCGCGCCAGGCGTCGAGAACCGATACCTGGTGCACGCATGACACCGTGCAATGGGGGGCGCAGGGCTTCTCCGTATGGAACTCGCGGCGTAGATCGGCAATCGTGTATTTCTCCAGCGGAATG
>JBGPFV010000181.1:0-5847 GCA_041483535.1 Terriglobia bacterium
CCATCGACATCAAGGCCACCGACTGGAAGCGCCTCGACCGTTTCGCCGACCGCACCGTGTTCCAGACGCGCGAGTGGCTGCAATTCGTCGCTGAGTCGCAGAATGCCCAGTCCGTGCTCGCCGAACTGCGCGAAAAAAGCGAGGTCCTCGGATACTTCACCGGACTCTCGTTTTCGAAGTTCGGTATGAAGGTTCTGGGCAGTTCCTTTCCCGGGTGGACGACTCCTTACATGGGCTTCAATCTCAATCCCGGCGTCCCGCGCCGCTCCGCGCTCGAAGCCCTGGAAACATTTGCCTGGGACAATCTCAAGTGCCTGCATCTCGAAGTCTCCGACCCGAATTTCACGTTCGAAGACGGCGAGGGCACGGGATTTAAAACCGAATACTACGCGTCCTATCGCACCGACCTGACGCGCACGGAAGAAGAGTTGTTCAATGGCATGGAAAGCGCCTGCCGCCGCTGCATTCGCAAGGCGGACAAAAGCGGCCTCAAGATCGAAGAGGCCCACGACCTCGCCTTTGCCGACGAATATTTCGAGCAACTCAAGGACGTCTTCGCCAAGCAATCCCTGGTCCCCACCTACTCCGTCGAGCGCGTCCGCGCCCTGGTTCGCAATGTGGAGCCGGGCGGCAACATTTTGCTGCTGCGCGCGCGCGACCCGGAAGGGAAGTGCATCGCCACCGGAATCTATCCCGGCTTCAACCAGATTGCCGAGTTTTGGGGCAACGCGAGTTTCCGCGCTCATCAGAACCTGCGTCCCAACGAAGCCTGCCACTGGTACGCCATGCGCTACTGGAAAAAGCGCGGGGCTGCAATCTTCGATTGGGGCGGCGAAGGCACTTACAAAGAAAAGTATGGATGCAAGCCGCATCGTGTCCCGTGGTTCACAAAGTCTCGTTATCGGATAGTGGGCAAGTTGCGCAACGAGGCTCGCAGCATGTTTGCACGCAAACAGAAATTTCTGGGATGGCTGCAAGGCAGCCGTGCCGGCGCCGAACGCAGTCCAGCCGAAGAATAAAGAATAGAAGAATAAAATTACTGAGGGGAAGCACCGATGGCGTTTCTGGTTCGCAGAGCTTTCCGGCATCTCTCGCGGGTACATGACGTGCTGTTTCGCAGCACGCTGCTCGAGCGCGAGATCACCATTTTCGACGACGACCTTTTTCTCACCTCCTATCCGCGTTCCGGCAACACCTGGACGCGCTTTCTGGTCGGTAATTTCGTGAATCCCAACGAGCCCGTCACTTTTCTGAACGTGGAACGCCTGATTCCCGACATGTACAAGACTGCGGATTGGGCCCTGCGTCGCCTCCCGCGTCCGCGCGTGCTTAAGAGTCATGAGTGCTTTGACGCCCGCTACCGGCGCGTCATCTACATCGTGCGCGATCCGCGCGATGTGGCCATTTCCAACTATCACTGGGAGATGAAGCTGCGTTCGATTCCCGAAGGCTGCCCCATTGACGAATTCGTGCCGCGTTGGATGGACGGCAATTTCTGGCGCCGCATCGGATCCTGGGCCGATCACGTCAACAGTTGGCTGGCCACGCGGCAGGGACAGGATAGCTTCCTCCTGATGCGCTACGAAGATCTGCAGGCGAATCAACAGCGCGAATTGGGGCGCGTAGCCGAGTTCATGGGCCTCAATCCCGACCCCGAACGCATCCACCAAGCCATCGAACGAAGTTCCGCCGCCAACATGCGCAAAATGGAAGAGACGCAAGGCAAAAAATGGGTGGCCACATTCCACACCCGCAGTGACAAGCCCTTCGTCGGCAAAGCATCTTCCGGCGGATGGCGAGCCATCTTGCCGGAAAAGACCGTCACCCACATGGAAACCCACTGGGGCCCGCTGATGAAGCAACTAGGCTACACGCTCTCCACCGAAACGGAAAAAGAAGCTGCGGAAATCGGCCACGCTAACCAGTAGGGACGTCGTTAACCAGTGCAACAGAGACCGGGCCAAGCCACCGCGGAGTTTGTCAAGCTGGGAAGGCCCTCAGGGGCTAAAGCCCGCGTCTTTATTGGCTCTGGGCGGCACGGCTGAAGCCGTGCCCTTCCCAAAACCATTTATGAGATCGCTTGATAGCTTCTAACAAATGACCCAGCGGCCAACACCTGCCTTAGAAATTCGCCGGCAGCCCATCTCCATCCGCGCGCGTTAAGTGCATTCGCGGACGTACTTCTTCGATCGGAGCCAGCAATTCCGCCAGCTTCTTGGAAGCGGCAAAAATAAAATTGGACGGTCCCGGAAGATACCCGGCGGCCTTGAATGCCTCGCCCCAGGCCTGATGACTCTGATTGCTCAGGATCAGGTCGAAGCCCTGCCGCTCCAGCGTCTCGCTGGCCGCGCGCACCACGGAAAACAATTCTCCCGGAAGCGCAAAGCAGTCGACGACCGAACCGACGCGCATGTTGCCGTACTTTGCGTCCTTGCGGCGCTCGCCCACCACTGCCCATCCAATTGCAGCGCCGTGGCGCTTCATGACCATGCGCGTGAGATGCGTTTCGGCGGTAGGATACAAAATGCGTAAAGCGTCGGCATCGCGCACCGCCGTGAACGAGCAAGTCTGGCGCGCCTGCTCCCAGAGAGACTGCAAGGTCGCGGCGACGTCAGATTGCTCGAAGCTTGCGACCTCGCAACCCTCGGCGGCGGGCGAGCGGGGAGCTCCGAGAGCGCGATAGCCCTGGAACAGCTTCGCAGCGGCCCATCCGGCGCCGCTGTAAGCCGCGAGATCCAGCAGAAACCTCCGCGAAGCCGACGAGCGCAGTGTCTGCATATTCTTAAGAAAGCGCGGGGGATTTACAACCCGAAAGAAAAAAGGAACCAGGCCATGCGCCCATCCCAGACGAACCAGCATTTGCGGCAACGGATGGTCATATCCGCCCATGCCGAGACAGTAGAGGAGCGGCGCGCGCTGCATGGCGTCGCGCAGCAGCAGCGTGCCTACAATGGCATGAGCTCTGCTGACGATGCCCTCGGACAGCGGATGATGGTAGTAGCCGATTGAGCGAATCTGTCCGTCGGGGAAAAAGAATTCCTGAGTCTTGAGCGCGTAGCCGCCGCGCACGATTTCGCCATCGACAGCGACGAAAAAGCGGTTGTGGATGCGCGATCCCGCTGAACCCGGCAGCCAGCGCGGCTCGGCCCAGCGGTAGAACACCATGTTCTCGTCCGCGCCCGCCTGCCGGAGGCGCCGATTGAACTCCGCGACCGCGGGCTCGTGCTCGGGACGATAGGGCTGGACGACGATGGCCATGAATGAACGGTGTGAGCCTTGCCGACACTAAACACAACTTCAATGTATCAGCGCGCCGCGGATTGCAGTTTCTCGACCAGCGTTGCGACCGCGCCGATGTTCTTCATCTGCTCGATGTCTTCAGGCTCGAGCTGTACTCCGAACTCTTCTTCGATGGCGAGAACCAGATTCAGATGCTGCATGGAGTCCCAATTGTCGATCGTCTCCGGCGACGAGT
This sequence comes from Terriglobia bacterium, assembly GCA_041483535.1. Classification (GTDB taxonomy): domain Bacteria; phylum Acidobacteriota; class Terriglobia; order Terriglobales; family Acidobacteriaceae; genus Acidiflorens. The sequence goes on from JBGPFV010000181.1 coordinate 3,476, forward strand.
CGGCAGTGATCTTGTCCGCCGGAATGCCGAGAATGTCGCTGGCGATGTTGCGCACTTGCTCAAACGTGCTGGCCGTCAATTCCTTCCTCCCGCTGTAGTTTTCGTGGTTGAACCGCCGATGACAGCCTTCACCTTAATCCAATCCGGGGAACGAAGGGTGGAACTCTTCAGATCGAGCGCCCAGAGCGAGCCTGCGCCATTGGTCTCCTGCCGCTCGAAGCCATGCTGCTCGTAGAAATCGCGCGCCGGAGCGTTTTTCTTGGTCGGCAGAAACCAGCCTACCAGCCGCTGGCGGCCGCGCTGGGAGGCACTTTCGGCAAGATGCGCGAGCAGCGCGGTTTCCACCGTTCTTCCGATGACGCGGCAGCTCAGCAAAAAAGTATCCACTTCGCACTGCTCGCCTTGGTCGTGCGTGATGGCCACTCCGACCAGTCCGTGGTCGCCGAAACGGTCGCGCACTTTGATCGAAAATATGTGCCACTCCGGCTGTTTCGCCATCTCCGCAATCTGCGGCTCGGTGTAGCGCCGGGTGGTCAGGTTGAACTGGTTGGTCTTTTGCGTCAGTTGCGCGACCCGCGTCAACGTTAGGGGGGACACGGGTTCCAGTTCTGCCTCTTGCTCGAGGAAGCGAAAAAAATCCTCTTTCGACTGAAAGTTCTGCTCGGCGCCGGCGCGCTGCTTTTGTGCCGCATACATTTCGGTGCGCTGCTGGTCTTCGGCGGAAAGCGTGAGCCGCTCGAACGCCGCGCAATTTCTCACGGTCGCAGCATACTCCAGCGGATTCTTCGGCAGATCAATCACGGTAACTTCCGGAAGCGCGGCCCGAACCTGCTCGCGCTCAAAGGGATTGTCGTCCAGAAAGGCAAGCGCATCGATGCCGACGTTGAGTTCTTGCGCGATCTCGCGGAGATTCTGTGCTTTGTCAGTCCAGTTAATCCGCATGGCCGCGAAATGTTTCGCGCGCACCAGCATCCCGGGATGTTTCTCCAGCGCTTCCATGGCATCGTCAAGATTGTTCTTGCTGCACACCGCGAGCAAAATTCCTTTGCGCGACAGGTCGAGCAGCGCGCGCTGCAAGGCCTGATACGCCGCGCCCGGATATTCGGCGCCAACTTGAATGCCGGCCATGCCGTCTTCGCCGATCACGCCGCCCCACAACGTGTTATCGAGGTCGACGACCAGAACCTTGGCGGTGCGGCCGCTGAGCGGCACGATAAAGCGCATCCATTCCCGCGCCATGTGCAGAAGATGACCAGCCGCGATGGGAAGCCGCGCCATCAGCCACTTGCGCTCGTCATGCCACTGTTCACTGCCATGGCGCGCCACTAGGGCGTCGTAGTCGAGCCCGTACACTCCGTGGAATCCCGCGGCGATGCGCAACAGTTCACGATTGATCTGCCGGATGAGTCCGGATTGTCCCGCCTCAGATTGGTCGTCGAGTACTCCGAGACTTGGAGACGACGGGCGCTCCAGGGAGTGAACAATCAGCGCCGCCTGGCTGTGTTTGCGAAACGCGCCGATCCACTGCGCATAGCCGCGAACCACGCGCTCAGCGGCTTGCTGCGCCGCTGCGGGAGCCAGATCGGCGAAGTCGCGCCACAACTCCGGCGCGGCCGGGTCGGCGCGCACCGCCAGCACGACCGCGTTCGGCGCGAAGCGGTAGAGCGAACTTTGGTGGTCGAGCAGATCCTGCACGTAGGTATTGAAATCGCCAACGTGGACTTCCAGATCGATGCCGTATGCGAATGCCTCCGCCCGCAGCAGAGGCACGATGGGCTCGACCGTGAATGAGCGCAGAATCGCGAGCTTAAATTTCGCGAGAGCGAGCCGGTCGGCTGCTTTTTCACGTAACTCGTCAAGTCGTGAAATCACGAAGCTCGCCGTGGCCGCAGCGGGATCGCGCCGCCAAAGCGCGGCCAGCCGCCGCGAGGCAGAAGGGAAAGCGCCTTCGGCGATCAGGCGGTCGACTTCGGCCCGCAGGTTGGGCGGATTGTGCTCAGCGGAAGTCGAATTGGGGACCGAATTCGAACTCGAGTTCGACATCGAATCAGCGTTCCAGATACTCGATCAGCAGACGGTTCTTGGTGTAGATCCAGGCGATACGGCGGCCGCCGAACGCAACTGCCGGCATCGGCTGCCGCGTGACGATCGCTCCCCGCGAGCGCGCATCGGCGAGCGCCTGCTCCAGATTATCCACGACATAACAAACATGGTGCAGCCCGCCTCCCTTGGCGGCGAAGGAATGCACGGGCGACTGTTCGTCGGCCGGTTCCACCAGTTCCCAAAGCGGATCGCCCGCGTGGCGGCTCTTCAAGAACGTCACGCGAACGCCCTGGTTGGGATCATGAAAAACCTGTTCATCCCAATCCGCC
>JBGPFV010000182.1:0-5839 GCA_041483535.1 Terriglobia bacterium
CTTTCGTCGACTGCATCGATCATGGATTAGGAGCTAGCAGCAAAGCAGCTCAGGGCCAAATGCCGACTACTGACTCCATCAAGTTAATCGAATGTCCGCGTGATGCCTGGCAAGGCCTCAAGGGCCAGATCCCTGCCGACCTAAAGATCAACTATCTTCAAGCCCTGATTTCCGCCGGATTCAAGCACATCGACGCCGTCAGCTTCGTCTCTCCCAACGCCGTCCCCCAGATGGCCGACTCCGAAGAAGTTTTGAAAGAACTCGACCCGCCCGACGACGTGGAAATCATCGGCATCGTGGTCAATGAAAAAGGCGCGCAGCGGGCGATTGCGACCGACGCCGTGCGCACGCTGGGTTTCCCGTACTCGATCTCGCCAACTTTCTTGCAGAACAATCAGCGGCAGACTCTGGAAGACGCCATCGAGGAACTGGAGAAGATCGAGAAGAAAGCCGACGAAGCCGGTCTCGACACAGTCGTCTATATCTCGATGGCCTTCGGCAATCCTTACGGCGACCCGTGGACGATCGATGAGGTCGTCGAAGCCGTGGGCTTACTTGAGTTGCAGGAGATTCGCATGATCTCGCTCGCCGACACCGTAGGCGTAGCGCCGCCCGAGAAAATTCGAGAAGTCGTCTCCGCCGTGATGGCGAAGTACGATTACCTCGAAATCGGAGTCCATCTGCACAGCCGCCCCGACCAAGCCGCCGCCAAAATCGTCGCAGCCTACGAAGGTGGCTGCCGCCGCTTCGATTCCGCGATCGGCGGCCTGGGCGGATGCCCCTTCGCGCAGGATAATTTAGTTGGGAATATTCCAACGGAAAGGGTAATCGAAACTTTGCGTGGCCGCGGTGCGCAGTTGCCGCCGCTGAAATCGTTGGACGCTCTGCTGAGAGCGACTGCTGAAATCGGCGCCAGATACAAATCCTCGACGGCTGCGGACTGATTGCTCCCCATGAACTACAAAACACTCCAACTCGCCTTCAACTCCAATATCGCCACCCTCACCCTCAACCGGCCCGACAAGCGCAACGCCGTCAGCTATGAACTCATTGCCGATCTGATCCGCGCTCTGGAAGAAGTGAGAAACTCTTCCGCCGGGATTCTAATCCTGACCGGGGCAGGGAAGGCCTTCTGCTCCGGCCTCGACCTCGACAGCCTGAAAGCCCTGATCGGCCGCACGCCCGAACAAAATCTTGAAGACTCGCGAACCATGGTCGGCCTGTTTCGTTCGCTCTATGAATTTCCCAAGCCAACGATTGCCGCGGTCAACGGCGCAGCCATCGCCGGCGGCACGGGACTCGCCCTGCTGTGCGATTTCACCCTCGCCGTCCCAGACGCCAAGTTTGGCTACACCGAGGTCCGCATCGGATTCGTGCCCGCCATCGTCTCGACTTTTCTGCTGCGCCAGGTGGGCGAAAAAATCGCCCGCGACCTGCTGATGACCGGCCGCATCTTCGATGCCGCGGAAGCCCTGAAGCTGGGCCTGATCAACGAAATCGTTCCTCCGGAAAAGTTGCTCGACCGCGCCCGCGAACTGGCCGCGCAGTTGGCGGAGAACAGTCCGCTCTCGCTTTTCCATACCAAGCGCCTGCTGACCGATCACGCGCGCGCCGAACTCGATTCGCAAATGGAAGCCGCCATCCGCGAAAATGCCGACATCCGCGAGAGCGCCGATTTTCGCGAGGGAATCGAGTCGTTCCTGGAAAAGCGCAAACCAAAGTGGACGGGCCGATGAGCCCCTTCCATAGATCAATGCCCGTTGATGTAAGTCAGAACGCGGCGGCGACCGTAAATGAAACCCGCATTCGCGTCCGCTATGCCGAAACCGACCAGATGGGCGTCGTCTATCACGCCAATCATTTCATCTGGTTCGAAGTGGGACGGGTGGAACTCCTCCGCCAGCTCGGCTTCAGCTATAAAGACATGGAGTGCGAAGACGATTGCTTCATCGCCGTAGTCGATGCCCGCTGCCGTTATAAGGCTCCGGTACACTATGATGACGAGGTCGTCGTGCGCACGTATCTGAAACATGTCCGGAAGAAGGTGATCCACTTCGGATACGAACTGCGAAGTGCGGAAACCGGCAAGTTGCTGGCCGAAGGCGAGACCACGCACATCGTCGCCAATGCAAAAATGAAACCCCGCGCGCTGCCGGAAAAATATATAAGAGTGTTTCGCGCAGCCGTAGGCAGCCCCTAAAGGGGTGTCTGATGAGACAACTTGTGGCATCGCTAAAGCGATGCCCTGATACGAACCACACTAACGACGAACCGCTAACTGAGAACTGAGAACTGACAACCGACAACTGAGAACCGAGACCTGCCTTGAAAGCCCTGCATATTAACGGAAACGATCTCACGCTTGAAGCCGTGCGCGAAGTGGCGAACTTCAGCGTCCGGCGGCCCGTCCTCCTCGATCCCGACGCACGCGAGGCCGTCAACCGCGCCCGCGCCGTCGTCGACGCGCTGGTCGCCAATAACAAAATTTCTTACGCGATCACGACCGGCGTCGGCAAGCTGAGCGATGTCCACATCGTTGGCGATCAGATCCGCGAGTTACAAGTCAACCTGGTGCGCTCACACGCCGTCGGCGTGGGTGAACCGCTTGCGCTCCCCGACACGCGCGCCATGATGCTGCTGCGCGCCAACTCGCTGTCGAAAGGCCACTCGGGCGTACGCGCCATCGTCATCGACACCCTCTGCGAGATGCTCAATCGCGGGGTGACCCCCATGGTCCCGTCGCAGGGAAGCGTGGGAGCGAGCGGCGATCTTGCGCCCCTGGCGCACCTGGCGCTGGCACTGATCGGCGAAGGCGAATGCTTTGACGAAAAGGGCGCGCGCATTCCAAGCGCCGAAGCGTTGAAGCGCGCCCAAATCAAGCCGCTAGTGCTCGAGGCGAAAGAGGCCGTGTCCCTCATCAATGGCACCCAAGCCATGCTGGCGGTCGGTACCCTGATGCTGCTCGACGCGGAGACGCTGGTCGATACCGCCGACGTCATCGGCGCAATGACGTGCGACGCCCTCAAGGGAACCAACGTCGCCTTCGACGAACGCATTCAAAAGGCGCGGCCCCATGCCGGACAAATCAAGACCGCAGCCAACCTGCGCCGTCTGCTCGAACAGAGCGAGATCCGCGAGTCGCATCGCGACTGCGGCCGCGTGCAGGATGCCTATTCGTTACGCTGTATCCCGCAGGTGCATGGCGCGGTGCGCGACACCGTTGCTCATTGCCGCGCGGTGTTTGAGACGGAGATGAACTCGGCGGTCGACAACCCGCTGGTGTTCGTGAAGAATCCGAAAGCGTCGCATGGCGACGGCGAAGGCGACGTGCTTTCCGGCGGCAACTTTCACGGCCAGCCGCTGGCCTTCGCGCTCGACTTTCTCGCCATTGCTTTGAGCGCGCTGGCCGGCATCAGCGAGCGGCGGCTGGAGCGCATGGTAAACCCCGCGCTCAGCGAAGGCCTGCCGCCATTTCTCGCGCCCGGTGCGGGCATGAATTCGGGCTTCATGATGCCGCAAGTCACCGCCGCCGCGCTGGTGAGTGAAAACAAAGTGCTGGCGCATCCCGCGTCGGTCGACTCGATTACGACTTCCGGGAATAAAGAAGATTTCGTTTCCATGGGTATGACCGCGGCGAACAAGCTGAAGAGGGTGGTGGAGAACACGCGCAACACGCTGGCCATTGAGGCTATGGCGGCGGCACAGGCGATTGACTTTCTTGCGCCGCTCAAGACTTCCAAGCCGTTGCAGATGGCGCACGCCGCGATCCGCATGGTGTGCGCGACCATGCAGAAGGATCGCGTGATGTACCAGGATTTCGCGCGCATCGCGGAATTGATCGCCAGCGGCAAGGTGGCCGAGGTGGTGCGGTAAGTCGCCCAATGTCCTGCGCGTTGAAGCGGTGGGTGTGCCGCTCATCCCACCCCAGTCTTGCTTAGGCGGACTTGACTGCGGACCCGTCCAAACCCAGTTCCCGTGCAATCCCCCTCATGGCCTCGATGCAGAAGGCGATGTGCTCTTCAAGGTCCACACCGAGATCGGCGGCGCCCTCGAGGATGTCTTCGCGGTGAACGTTACGGGCGAAGGCTTTGTCCTTCATTTTTTTCCGGACGGATGGGGCTTCGACCTCGGCCAGCGATTTTCCCGGCTTGACCAGGGCGCAAGCGGTGATGAATCCGGCAAGTTCATCGCAGGCGAAGAGGGTTTTTTCCATGGGTGAGACGCGCGCGACGCCGGTGTACTGGGCGTGCGACAGGATGGCGCGGCGCACTTCTTCGGAATAGCCACGTTCCTTCAGAATCTCGGAGCCATTTAAGGGGTGGTCCTCCGCGCTGGGATATCTCTCGTAATCGAAGTCATGGAGAAGGCCGACCATGCCCCACAATTCTTCGTCCGCTCCGGCTTTGCGGGCATAGGCGCGCATGCAAGCCTCGACTGCGAGCGCATGTTTGCGAAGACTTTCCGATTGGGTGAACTCAGTTAGTAAACACCACGCGGTATCGCGTTGATTCATGGGTTGTACCCGTTTTCTGCCGATTTTCGCTGCTGATTATACCTTCGTTCCCGTAAACGCTTTGTTTTCTCCCACTTTTGTCTTGACATCCACAGGCCAATCCAGCAGATTACGCTCTAGTTGGCTTTGAGAGTAGCCCCGCTCTGGCACTCGCAAAACCTGAATGGCTACCACATTAACCCCCGTGGACTCACGGGAAGTTGTACGCTGCGACCGTTGTCTCTTGGTGCAATTCCGCACATCCAATAGTCTCTGCCGCCGTTGCCATCTGTCCTTGGATGAGGACGAGGCACAGATTGCCGCAATGACTCCGACGCCAGAAGTGGTGCCCATCAACGTCCATACCAGCGGGCGTGGACATTTGAAGCTGGCGTACTCGATCCGCTCGCTGCGGCTGCGCAATGGCTTAAGTCAGCGGCAACTGGCGCTGCGCATGGCCGTGCCGCGAACGTACGTGTCGAAAATCGAAAACGAGAAAGCGACGCCCACCCTGTCTTCGCTGGAACGTCTGGCCAGGGCGCTCGAGGTCAGCATTCCGGATCTGCTCTCCGGCGGAGAACGGAACCGGCAGGAAGAAGTTCGCGAGTTGATGGAAGATCAGTTCGTAGCCGACGTTTTGCCCTATCTGTCACAGTTGAACGGGATGCAGATGTCGAGCATTCTGGCGCAGGTGCGGGACTTGACGGTGCGGCCGCGACGGAGCGCGTAAGCCATGTCTACTGTAGAGACGCGGCTTGCCGCGTCTCCCGACGCGTAAGCGAGCAAGCTAAAGTTTTATCCGGGCACACACCAACTGGACAGCCGGGGCCTTCGGGCTCCGGCTTTTTTTTGGCGGGCAGCGTCATTTCCACAACCTGCCTAGAGAAAGTCTGATTAAGTCCCCGGGGTCCTCCGTGCGCCCCTGTGTACCCTGTGGTTCAAGGTTTTCGTTGGTACTTAATCAGAGTCTCCCTAGAAGACTTTTCCCAGTTGGAAGAACCATTTCTGGTGGCCGGAATCGCCGACGCTGCCGCCAATGAAAAGTGGGCCCAAAGCGGTTTCAGCGACCACGCCCGCCTCCACGTCGGTCGGGAACTTCGTCTCCGCAGAAAACCCGTACATCTTGGCGATTTCGTACGAGCTGACCACATAGACTTTCTTGCCGACGAATGGAGGCAGTGTCAACAGTTCACGAATGTAGCCGGCGCGGAACAGGTAATACTGCTCGCCAAAGAGTTCGTTGGTGCCGTAAGCGCTTAAGCGCAGCGGCGCGCCCAGGAAGAAGAGCGGGATACCGGTGTTGCGGACGCCAAAGGTGCTTCCACCATCGGCGGTTGCGAAAACCGA
>JBGPFV010000183.1:0-5814 GCA_041483535.1 Terriglobia bacterium
CGCCTCATCGCTAAGAATTATTCTTCCGTCTCTTGTTTGTTTGCCCCGGTTTAACCCACAACACCTGCTGGACAGCCGCTACCGGAGATTCGCTAGCAGACATCCGAACCCGGGACACCCCCTCCAAAGGACGGTAAGAATTTTGCTGGCGTCGCCGCGCGCGGGCGGAATCGCACCAACAGAAACGGCTCCCCTAAATTCCGTCGAACGGTTGCCCGCGACGAAATACGGTGGAGCCGCGAAAACGAAGGCGCGATATCGGACTGCTGACACAGAAACGTCAATCCTGCTACGCACTTGCCAACCGGGTCACGGGTGACAAGCAGAAGATCATAGCAGGAAGATTGCAGTTGGCAAGAGCAAAGTTAAGGACTCCATCCCCGCCGAATGCCGTGACCTCGTGATAAGTCATACGATGGAGCGACGGGCGTCTCGCCCGTCCAGCCGGGCGGGGACGCCCGGCCCTCCACCGGCAATTCTCAAAAGAATCGTCGTAACCATCACGCGGTCACGGCGCTAGGATGACTTCGAGTCCTTTGCGGTGAATGAACTTGGGACTTCACCCCCACGACCGGTGGAGGAAAATCGCGCGATTCGCGATATATTCCCAACGTGCTCTCTCTGATCCGGGAACATCGCATCTTTTTTCTAGGAACCACCCTGGCCGCCCTGGCTTTGCGACTGTTTTTCTTCGTCTATTTCCCGGCGGTCACCGATGACTCCCGCGTCTATGCCAACCTCGCCGCCAACTGGCTGCAGCACGGCATCTACGGCCAGACGCAAGCCATCCAGCAGGAAACTCACATCGTGCCGACCGACGCGCGCCTGCCGGGATATCCCATGTTTCTGGCTAAAATCTTCTGGCTATTTGGGATTGGCAACTTCAAAGCAGTCCTGCTGGCGCAGATTCTCCTCGATCTCGGCACCTGCCTGATCGTTGCCGACCTCGCCCGCCGCGCGGTTTCCGGCCGCGCCGCGAAAATCGCTTTTGTCCTGACGGCGCTGTGTCCATTCCTGGCGAACTATGCCGCCGCCGCCCTCACCGAAACTTTGGAAGTCTTCTTTACCGCGCTCGCTCTGGATGGCGCGGCCGCCGCCCTCGGCCGGATGCATGAGGCAGGCGGAGGGATGGGCGTTTACAAGCTCTGGGCCGCGACCGGCGCGGCGATTGCGGCCTGCATCCTGCTGCGTCCCGATGGCGGCATCCTGCTGGCCGCGGTCGCGTTTTATCTGGCGGGCATAGCCTGGGAGTGTCTCCCGGTCAAGAAGAATGTAGCCGGCGTTCTGGTCGCGGCCATCATCCTCGCTCTATTCGCCCTGGCGCCGCTCGCTCCCTGGACGATTCGTAATTTTCGGACGCTCCATCATTTCCAGCCGCTGGCGCCGCGATACGCCAACGAACCGGATGAAGTCGTCCCCCGCGGTTACAACCGCTGGGTTAAGACCTGGATCGTCGATTACGCGTCGGTGGAAGAGATCTACTGGAACGTTCCCGGCGCCAAAATCGACCCGCAGAAACTGCCGTCGCGGGCTCTCGACAGCGCGGCGGAAAGGGACGCAACCCTGGCCGTCATCGCGGACTACAACCAGTCGGAGATCATGACGCCGGCGCTCGATGCGCGCTTCGGCAATCTCGCCGCCGAGCGCATTCACACGCGTCCCGTTCGCTACTACGTTGTGCTGCCCCTGCTGCGCATCGCCGACATGTGGCTGCGGCCGCGAACCGAACTCCTTCCTCCCGACGTGCGCTGGTGGGAATTCAATGACGACACCAAACAGTCGGTCCTGGCTGTAGGCTTCGGCTTGCTGAACCTCGCCTACGTGGCGGCGGCGTTGTGGACGCTGCTGCGGCTGGCATGGGTTCGCAAGCCGTCGGCAGTCCGCTGGGCGGGATTGTTTTTCTGCTTCCTGCTGCTGCGCTCCGCATTTCTGGGAACGTTGGAAAATCCAGAGCCGCGCTACACGCTGGAGTGCTACCCGGTGGTGATCCTGTGGGCGGCAGCCTGTCTGGCAAACGCGACCGGACCAGCTAGCTGAGCGGCGAGTCGGTCATGCGGAAACGGGTGCGCACGTGCTCGGACAGCAGTTCGATGGCCTCGCGATTGTTGACCGGATCGGCTTTCGCTAAATATTTCATCGCTTCGACCAGCATCTTCTGGCCGTCCACGTAGCGGGGATCCGCGGTGCGCTCCCGCTTCTTGCGAGACAAATCCGGAGGAACTGTAATAGTGAACACTTTGGCCATGCAAACTCCGCTTTCGTCGGCTTTGCTGCAGTATATAGTCCCGGCCAGCCTTTTTCAGCTTGTTTCTGTTGCTGTGGATTTTGGGCAATTTGTTCCCCCGTAGAGACGCGGCTCGCCGCGTCTCCCTCGCCGCGTCTCCGGAGACGGCGCAAGCCCCGTCTCTACCGGCGACTATCCCTGTGGAGAGATGAATTTGGTTTTTCCGGTGGTCTTCAGCTTAAAGGCGTTCTCCGGAAGTTTTTGATTGATTTTTATATCCGAGTACTTCGCCAGGCGGTAGTCGCCGCCCGGCTCGAACAACTGCTGCTGCACCATAAATCCTTTGGCCGAGTCGATCCAGATCCAGATGCGCGCAATATTATTTCGCAAGCGGGTGGATTTCGGAATCAATTCCAGTTTTTCGGTTGCCACCCCGTTGACCGTCTCCGGCCCCAGAAACTTCACGTCATAAGACTTGAGCAGGTCGTGCCCGCCGCCGCCGAAGCCGAGCACCAGAAAGCTTTCAACGTCGCCACGATTGCCGGGATTGTACTCGTTGACCTGATCGATCTTCGGCTGGTACACCTGAACCTTGCCGCCGCTGTAGATAACGTACTTCTTGTCGGGTTCGGCGAACTCGGCTGCCATCTGGATTTCGCCGCCTTCCCGCCGAAAATAAATCTTGCCCTTCTCGGTCTCGGTTTCGTCGACCACCTTCTGGTATTGGTCGGTGACCACACTGGCCTCGGTAGTTCGGAAGTTTCGGGCGACGCCATCCATCTGCGTGAGAACGTGATCCAGCCCGGCAGATTCGCTCTGCGGCCACGCCGCTGCCGTCAACCACCAGCCGGCCACCAGAATCCCGAAAAAGGGCGCTTTCAGCACAGCTCTCATTCGATGAACTTTGAAACCTTGAAACTTTGAAACCATGAAACTTTCCTCTTATTCTTTTTTCACCCAGACTTTGTAACTCTGCAGATGTCCAGAGGGGTCTTGGACCGTTTCGACATTGGTGATGCTGACCGCTCCGGAGATCGGCTCGATGATCTGCTCCAACTGCCGGCGAACGTCGCCACCCGCGGACGTATTCACCGCCGAGGCCTGGATCTGATAGATAAGCTCACCCTTGGCGCCGGGAACCACCACGACACCAGTAAGATGCGGAATGCGCTCGACCGGTTTGTCCTTGTAGTTGATGAAGTGCGGCGAAACAAAAACAAAGAGCAGGATCAGCGTGACCATGATGTCGTAGTGCAGGCTGCCCCGCTCATACGACCAAAGAATGTATCCGCGGATTGTGCGCCAGATCGCGCCCATGGGAGAGACGGCGTTTTCAAGAACCGTCGAGGCTTCGGGTTGTTGCCAGTGTATTTGGGAATTCATGGGATATCAAATCTCCGCTCAGGTTCCTGTAGAGACGGGGCTTGCCCCGTCTCCGCCGGCACCATCTCGAGCGCTGTGGGAAACGCGGCAAGCCGCGTCTCTACGGGAGACCTGCCGGAATGCAGTCCGTGCCCATATACGGCTGCAGAGCCTCCGGAATGCGCACGCTGCCGTCGGCTTGCTGATAGTTCTCCACGATGGCAACCCACGTACGTCCCACCGCTAACGCGCTGCCGTTCAACGTGTGCAGGAATTCAGTCTTGCTCTTTCCCTCTGGACGATAGCGGATATTCGCCCGCCGCGCCTGAAAACTTTCGAAGTTCGAGCACGAAGAAATCTCGCGGAACAGATTCTGTCCCGGCAACCAGACTTCAATGTCATAAGTCTTGGCGGAAGAGAATCCCATATCGGCGGTGCACAACGTGACCACACGGTAGTGCAGGCCGAGTTTCTGCAGCACCGCCTCGGCGTGGTGGGTGAGCTTCTCCAGTTCCTCGTAAGAAGTCTCCGGACGCGAGAACTTCACCAGTTCCACCTTCTGAAACTGATGCTGACGGATGATTCCGCGCACATCCTTGCCGTACGATCCGGCCTCGCTGCGAAAGCACGGCGTGTAGGCGGTCAGCGAAACTGGCAAGCGCGCCGCATCCAGCACTTCGTCGCGATAGAGATTCGTTACCGGAACCTCCGCCGTCGGAATCAGCCAGAGATCTTTTTCGCCGTGCGGCACCCGAAACAGATCCTGCGCGAACTTCGGTAGCTGGCCCGTCCCATACATCGACTCGGAATTCACCAGATACGGCGGAAGCACCTCGGTGTATCCATGCTCTCCCGTGTGCAGATCAAGCATGAAGTTGGCCAGGGCCCGCTCCAATCGCGCGCCCAGCGCCCAGTACACGGCGAAGCGAGCGCCCGATAATTTGGCGGCGCGCTCCAGATCGAGGATGCCGAGTTGCTCGCCCAGTTCCCAATGCGGCTTGGGCTTGAAATCAAAATGCGGCCGCGTGCCCCAGCGCCGCGCTTCCACGTTATCGTCCGCCGACTTTCCCACCGGGACGCTTTTGTGCGGAAGGTTCGGAATGGAGGTCAGAATGTCGCGCAGACGCGCTTCCTGTTCGGCGGCTTTTTTTTCGGAATCCTGAATCTGCTCGCGCAGTTCTTTGGTCTCCTGGATCTGTGCCGCGGCGTCCTGTCCGCTCTTCTTGAGCTTGGCAATCGCCTCGGAAGCGCGGTTGCGTTGCGCTTGCAGCGTTTCCGCTGCGGTGATGGCTTGGCGCCGCTCGCCATCGACGGTGGCGAAGTCTTTCAAGACTTCCGCCGGATTCATTCCGCGCTGCCGCAGCTTTTCTTCCACCAGCGCCAGGTTGTCACGCACAAAGTTCAGATCGAGCATTGTGCATCAACTTTAGCTGAAAAGTGCGGTTCCGTGCACGCGGACTGGACGGCCAAGGACGACCGACGGATGAACTTCAAATCTTCAACCGCAGAGAACGGCTGCCTTCTATGAATTGTCATCCTGAGCCAGCGAAGGACCTGCTTTCTTATCAGGGCATGAGACAGCAGGTCCTTCGCTTCGCTCAGGATGACAAGGTTTCTGGTGAATTGAAAGTTCGAAAGCGGGGTTCACTTTCGCGACGAGCGGTTAACACGCCTTCTCCTGTAAACTAGCTCGCGATGAGATTCCCCCGTATCCGGCGGCTGGCGCAGGTAGGGCTGGCATTGCTCGGCTTGATCCCGGGCGCATTTGCGTCCGCGTACAACGCCCACCCCAAGCTGCTTGTGGTCATCGTCATTGACCAGTTCCGCGGCGACTACCTGGAACGCTATCGCGACCAGTTCGGCGACGGAGGGTTCCGCGTCTTTCTCGATCGCGGCGCTTATTTCACCAACTGCAACTACGACTACGCCAACACCCGCACCGCTCCCGGACACGCCACCCTCTTCACCGGCAGTTACACCAGCGGACACGGCATCGTGGCCAACGAATGGTGGGACCCGCGGAAGAAGAAGCTCGTAACCTCGGTCGAAGACGACGCTACAAAACTTGTCGGCACCGGCAACACCGGGCCGGGCGCGTCGCCACACAACCTCACCAGCGATACCCTCGGCGACGAGTTGAAGCTGGCCACCGGCGGCAAAGCCCGCGTATTCGCCGTCTCGCTCAAAGATCGCGCCGCCGTGTTGTCCGCCGGCTTTTCCGCAGACGC